>NZ_DKHL01000042.1:0-3422 GCF_002453775.1 Empedobacter sp. UBA6745 | reverse complement strand
ACTAAATACAAATCTAATAGCGTAGTCGAAATCAAAAATATATGATGCGATTCTGAGACAAGCTCAGAATGACAAAATCCGTTGTCCAAACAGATTTGATTATTAATAAAAAAAACGTAAAACGTTAAGCATAGACCGTAAACCGTAAGAAAAAACAAACAAACTTTACTTCAAAATTTTGCTTACCACTTATCGCTTACCACTTACTCCCAACATCAAGGCAAGATGAAGGCAACATAGTGGCAGTAGAGTGGCAGTAAAGTGTAGGCAATAAAAAAGAGAAGTATGACCTCTCTTTTTTATTCATCATTTAAGTTTCTTTGAAATAATCGATTAGACTTATATGCTCAAAGACATTCAAAACTAGAGAAATTTATAGATCAACAAAGAATACAACAAGTATATTATATAAAAAGGATGTATAATTTATAAATTATACACTTTTAAACGATTAAGTACTTAATAAACGATTTACGATATAAAATAAAGTATTTTAGTAGTAATCAATAAATCTATACCATGAAAAGAGTTGTAGTGTACACATACATACTCTTTCTACTTCCGCTTATAACAATGGCTAATCAAGTTGATTCCTTAGCCTCAAAAGATAATGCCTATTTAATAGAAAAATTGGATGAATTAATACATGAAAAGACTCATCCAAATGCGATGCTATATGTGCAAGCCTATATTAGAAATGCTAAAAAACAAAACGATAAGCTAAATTTGTTTTACGCCTATAAAGAAGGAGTCTTTTTTTCAAGTCATTTAAACACGCAAGTAGAATATGCAGATAGTGCGATAATTACTGCCAGGAAATTAAAAAATAAAGATTTAATAGCAACAGCTTTATTATCAAAAGGGTTAGCCTATTACAAAGCAAAATATTATAGAGAGGCGTTACAAAATTACTTATATGCAGATCAGGAGTTAAGCCATTCAAAAGATCAGTACCTAATGCATAAAGTAACGTTTAATATGGCGATGATTAAAATAAAATTACATCAATATAACCAAGCAGAAGAATTGTTGCTTAAATGTAAAGCCTTTTTCCAAACAAAACCAGAAAACAAAGACTACCAAGCGTATCTATTAAATACAATATATCAATTAGCATGTCTCCATCAAGAAGTTGGTAACAAAGCAAAAGCGAAAGAATTTAATCAATTAGGATTAAATAAAAGCAAACTTGAAAATAACGAATTTTATCAAAGATACTTTACGATTAATAAAGCAATTGATGAGTTTTTAAATGATCAATTTGAGACAGCAATTCAATTATTATCGACTAAAGAAGATATTTTAATAAAAACGAATGATTTTAATACACTAACCAAAATCTATTACTACAAAGCAAAGGCATTTGATAAATTGAATAATCAACAACATAAAATAATATATTTTAATAAAATAGACAGTATTTTCAATGAATACAACTTCTTAGAAATTAAATACAGACCGATATACGAAAACATTTTAGATGAGGCATTAGAAGCTTCTGATACGAACAGGCAACTATATGTAATCAATCAATTACTAAAAATGGATGAGTTAAATTATAAGCTAGATGCAGAAATGATACAAGTTGTGTACAAAGAATACGATACAGTGCAATTGCTCAAATTAAAGGAAAAAATATTGAATAAATCTCAAAAATTATATTACGTATTGGCAGCGTGTTTTACTGGAATAATAATATTGACAGTAGGAATTGTAAAAACTAGAAATAAAAATAAACATTTAATCGAAAAGTACAATCTGTTTATTGAAGAATCTGCTCAATCAAGTTACACAGAACGGAGACTATCGATTAAAGATGAAGAGGATTTGAACAAAGAAGCATTTGAAAGTTTATTATTAAAATTTGAAAAATTTGAGCGGGACAGAGAATTTTTAAACCCTAATATAACAGTAGTAAGTTTGGCAAAATCATTTTCAACAAACACCACTTATTTATCAAAATGTGTCAATCAGTACAAAGGAATTAATTTTCCTTCTTACATCAATCGGTTGAGAATAAAATTTATTACTGATTTATTACAAGAACAGCCACAATACCTTAATTATAGTGTAGGAGCATTAGGAGANNAGGTTATATGAATCCAAGACAATTTTCAAATGTTTTTTACAGTGAAACGGGCTTGCGTCCCTTAGATTTTATTAAAATTCAAAAACAAAAAAATAAAGAAAGCATATAATGGTACATTAGTGTAATATATTGACATACAGGTGCTAAAAAAGACTTGGCTATTGTTTTAAACACATCGCTATTGCAACTTTACAAAACCATTGCGCAATGGAGATCAATGTTTAATTTAAAATTATAAAAAAATGGCGAAGCAAAAAGGCTTTTTAAAACTTAGAGGTTCAATCGGAGATTTAAACTTCTACAAATCAAAAGATGGTTATATGGTGAGAGAAAAAAGCTCTATAGACCGTAATACCATAATGAGTGATCCGCGATTTCAGCGTACCAGGGAAAATATGCAAGAATTTAAAAATGCTGGTACTGCAGGAAAAACATTACGTAATGCATTCAATGCAATTGTAAAAAATGCAAAAGACAGTAGGCTATCTAGCCGTCTTACAAAAGTAATGCATGGTATACTAAAAGAAGATACAATAAATGTTCGTGGTCAAAGAAATGTACACAAAGGAAATCAATTATTGATGAAAGGGGTTGATTTTAATGCAGGGGCATCATGGTTAAAAACGGTATTAATTCCAGTGCAAGTAACAATAGATCGTATCTCTGGTGAAACAAAGTTTACATTAGATGCATACAAACCCTTAGATGTGATAATAGCACCGCAAGGGGCTACGAATTACCGATTTGTAGCAGCTTCTACAGAGATAGATTTTGAGAAAAACGAATACATTACCAAAACATCGTATACAGATTATTATCCATATGATGAGGTTGAAGTGAATGATGTAGAGTTGTTGAACAATCTTTCTCCAAATTCAGAGCATACAATCGCCTTAGCAATTGGAATTGAATTCTATCAAGAGGTGAATTCTGTTTTATATCCATTAAAGAATGGAAGTTTTAACGCTGCACATTTAATCGAAATTAATTTACCATGACGACAATTGTAGTAGAACGCATGTATTATCCAAATGGCACAAATGGAAGCCTATTCATAAATGATAAGTTTGTATGCTATACCATCGAATTGCCATGGAAAGAGAACAAACCACGTAATTCATGTATACCAGAAGGATGTTACACAATCAAAAAGAGAAGTTCACCAAAATTTGGAGAACATTTTCTGATTACAAACGTGCCCAATCGTTCAATGATTTTAATTCATCCTGCCAATCATGCAAAAACTGAATTACAAGGATGTATAGCTCCAGTAACCAAATTAACAGGTGAAGGGAGAGGAGAGTTATCAAGAAAAGCATTTACAAATTTTAAA
>NZ_DKHL01000002.1:0-34004 GCF_002453775.1 Empedobacter sp. UBA6745 | reverse complement strand
TAAATAAAAAAATCTCGAAGCTTGCTTCGAGATTTTTTTATTTAACAAACTTTAATTAATTATCATATCCTGGATTAGATTTAATTAAAGTTCCAGATAAATCAGTTTCAATTCTAGGAATTGGAAAAGCTAATAGATTTTTGTCTTTACCATTTGCATAAGATATATCACCCCAACGTAATAAATCCCATTGTCTTAAACCTTCACCTAACAACTCTTTAGATCTCTCCTTCTTAAGAACATCCATAGTAACTGTAGTAGCAGCAGTTAATCCTCGTTGAGTAATTAAAGAATTATAATAAGTTAATGCTTTAGCTGGATCTCCTCCGTTTAATTCTGCTTCGACTCCGTTTAAAACAACCTCTTCGTAACGAATCATTTTAATATTATCAGCTCCTACTGAATTTGTATATTTACCTGTTAAATAATTATACCCATTTGCAGTTTGAACAAAGTTTCTACGAATATCACCAGTTGTATACAATGTTAATGTTTCAGGTTTTACAACTACATTTCCATATCCATTTGGATGTAATTTATGTCTATAGGAAGATGTAGATAATGAATTAGTTGTACCTACTGACAACTCGAACATTGAGTTAGGAGCAGCACCATTCATTGTAAATCTAAAAGTTTCTGCTAACAAACCTTGAGCAGCTATGCTATACCCTCCTGCAGTAACAATTTCATTAGTTAGCTGTCTAACTTTTGCATAGTTACCTTTATACAGATAATATCTAGACATTAATGCTTTCACTGAAGAAAGGTTAATATCTGTTTTGCCAGAAACAGTAGTATTAGCACTATATTTAGTCATAATTTCTACAGCTTTATTGAAATCTGCTTCAATCTGAGCTTCAGTTTCAGTAATTGTTGCACGGGCCATCTTCGCTTTCGGGTCGTACTTTAAAGGAAGTACTGCTCCTAATTGATCAGGTGCATTTGTATATTTTTGACCATACAATCTTAAAATATCAAAAAAACCTAAAGCTCTTAATGCGTAAGCTTGACCTTGAACAAAATAAGATTGCTTTTTTTCCGTATCTGTTCCCGTAAACTTTTCTACATCAGAATTGATAACAATATTTGAATTAGCAATCATTTTATAAATAACTCCCCAAGAATCTTTTGCATATGCATCAGTTGACAACATTGTATAATCTTGAATTGTAGTATAATAACCTGACAATTTATTACTATACATTTCATCTGAACGTATTTCTCCATATGCTAAGAAATCACATCCATAATACTTGGCAGATCTCATCTGAGAATAAGCTCCACGTACGAATGATTGTATTTCATCATATGATGTTAAAGGTTTTTGTTCCACTTCTTGATAAAACTCTCTTTCTACAAAATCATCACTACAAGAAATATTTAATGACAAAACGCTTGCAGTAAGAACTGCTATGGTAAATAATCTTTTTTTCATTTTTTTTTTTTTTGAAACTTACATTAACTCCTAATAAGAATGATTTTAAAACAGGTAAGTTAAAATCTGTATATCCAGCTACATTCGTTTCAGGATCGAACTTTAAATCCTTATCAAATCTATGTGTCCATGCATTATTTGCCATTACATACATCTGAACAGAACCTAGACCTGTACCTTGTAACATTTTAGAATCAAACGTATAAGCTAATCTAATATTACTTAAACGAATATAATCAGCATCGTATAAAAAGCGAGTTGAAGCACTATTCGATCTTTTATTCCCTCCATAAACTGGTTTCGGATTAGAAGCTGTCGTATTTTCAGGAGTCCAATAATCACCCATAACCTCTCCATAACCAGGATAGTTAATAGAATATTGCCCATCACTGTAGTTGTACGCCGCCCAGTTATCATAAATTTTACCTCCAAATCCAAAAGTAAATTGAGCATCTAGTGAGAATCCTGAATATGATACTGAAGTATTTAAACCTCCATAAACATCACTAATAAATGACCCTTGTACAGCTTGTTGTGCTAAGTTATAGTTATTTGTTGTAGCTCCATCTTTACCATTAATGTACCATAATGGATCTCCATTCGTTGGATCAACTCCTGCCCATTTTCTTAAATAAAATGTTCTTACCCCCTCACCTTCTTTTAATATAGTAGAAGAACCTTTAACTTCTCCACCATATAACTTCGTAATTTCATTATCTAAAGTTGACAAGTTAAATCCTACATTCCAATTGAATTGGTTACGATCTCCTTTTAAGATATCTGCATTCACTGTGAATTCAAAACCTTTATTCACTAACTCTCCAATATTATCAGTATAAACTGCATTACCGTTTGTTACGTTATAAAGACCTTGTGAAGCTGATAATGGTAAATCATAAATCAAGTCTTTCGTTTTCTTGTTGAAATACTCTGCAGAAAATCTAATACGATCATTTAAGAAACCAAAGTCAATACCTATGTTTAAAGGATTAACTGTTTCCCATGATAAGTTCGGATTATACACTCTATTAAAACTTGCTGCTGCATAGTCGTTATAGTTTGTTGAATACGAATATGTCGCATAAGGATTAGCGCTTACTTGGTTACCTAACTTACCATAAGACGCTCTTAATTTCATCATAGAAAGAGTCCCATTTCCTTTCAAATCTCCTAAACGAGCAACATCAAATCCAAGACCAACAGACCAGAAGTCACCTTCTTTTTGACCTGGCATGAATTGAGAAAGGATATCACGACGATAAGATGCATCAACTAATACTAATTTATCATAGTCATAGTGAGCTGTTGCAGCATACCCCCAACGAGAAGAAATCCCTCTACCACCTTCGTATCCGTAAGGAACAACAAAATTCGTTAGTGTTTCTAAAATTGGACTACCAACAGTAATTCCTGTTGCAGATAAATAACGTTGATCTGATTTATATGCCTCTTGGATTAAGGAAATTCCTACATTATGTAAATCAAATTTTTGATTCCAACTTACAATATTTTGTACGTTAAAATTAAAATATCTATTTGTTCCTGATTTTTGATAACCTCCATATCCATATCCATCTCCGTGTTGAGGGTTCCAATACTGATCTTCTTCGATATTGATATATTCTGGAGCAAATACTAATGTATATTTAATGTTTTTCCAAATATCATATTCCGCTTTAAAATTTGCAAAAATTCTTGCGGTTTGAGCTTTATTATAATTCATATCTAATAAAGCCGCTGGGTTAAACATATTATTAGATAATCTATGATTAGATGCTTGCCAATAATAAGAACCATCTTCATTTCTAACAGGGTCTGTAGGTCTATTAAAATATCCTGCTAAAATTGGATTAGCAAAACCTCCTGCGTTAGGTAAAGTTCTAATATTACCATAAGACATCTGAATATCTGTAGATAATTTCAACTTATCAGTTGCTTGATAAGCTACCTTATTTGTAAAAGATAAACGTTTAAAACTAGAGTTTTTAATTATACTCTCTTGTTTAAAATAGTTCGCAGATGCATAATATGACAATCTTTCATTAGCTCCAGAAACATTAAAATCAACATTCTGTTGAAACCCTTTTTTCATTGTCTCATCTTGCCAGTTTGTAGAATATGGAGAACTTAATATATTCTTCATATTATTTCTAAGAGTCGTTTGATTAGCTGGTATCAATGGAATATTTCCATTAATATAATCTTCAATTGAGTAGTTAGCTCCATATAAATTATTTACTTGATCTCTTAAGTATATCTTATACTCTTCCGCTGTAAAAGGTCTGTTCATATCAACAGCTCTATCATTCCATCCTATAGAAGAAGAAAAATTAAATTTCGCAGCACCTTTTCTTCCTGATTTAGTTGTTATAATAATAACTCCAGCTCCTGCATCAGCACCATAAACAGCAGTTGATACGGCATCTTTCAAAACAGTTACAGATTCAATATCATCAGGGTTCATATTCGCTAAAATATTACCTGTCGTATTGTTTCTTGTTAAATCTCCACTCGCTACACGAACACCATCTACAATCCAAATTGGAGATTGTACACCATTAATAGAAGAAATACCACGTACACGTACACTTGCCATACCTCCTGGTTGACCTGAAGCATTTCCTGTTTGAACCCCAGAAACACGTCCTTGTAACATTTTATCTACAGAAGCAACTGGCACATCTTGAATTGATTTTGAAGACATTGTACTTGTTGAACCTGTGATTTCTTGAACACTTTTAGTTTGTCCAAAACCAACAACTACAACCTCACCTAAATCTACATTCTCATTTGAAGTATATTTTAAAGCTCCTAAATTAGTAGAAGTTACTTTAAATTCTTTTCCATTGATTACTAATGTATCACCAACTTTAGCGTCAATATTGAAATTTCCGTTTTCATCTGTATAAGTTACTTTATCTGTACCCTTAACTTTAACCTCAATATCTGCCTCTGGCAAATTTGAAGCATCATTAACAGTACCTGTAACTTGAGCAAAAGCCACTGTTCCTAGTCCTAGGAAAGCTAATAAGCCCAAAGATGTTAATCTTCTCCTCATAGTTTTAATATTTTATAACATTTTAGACAAAATTCTAACTTTTTTTTAAGATTTCCAAAAAGTGATCTATATTTTTTTATTTATCAACATCTTAACAAAATAGCTATACATTATTATATTTAGCACAAAAACTCAATATTAACATTGATAAAACCGATAATTAGAATAAAATAATAACAAATCTACCTATATAAAAAAAGCTTATTCATATTAATAAAATAAAAATAAAAGTTAAAATTTTAACATCAACTGTAAAAAAAAAGACTACCGAAAACGGTAGTCTCTCTCTTTTTATTAAAAGCTATAAAAAATTATAATTAGTACCCAGGAGTCTGAGTCATATTTTTATTTAAGTTTAAAACGGATTGAGGAATAGGTAATTGCCATTTGTGGTCTCCAGCTTTTAATGTTTGTTCTGAAGAAGCAGTTCCTGTACCATTTGCTAAATAACCGTTTCCACTACGTTGAATACCGCTTGTGTAAACAGGAGAGATACCAGCAACTCCTTGTAAACGTTTTAATGTAAACCAACGATCTCCGTTTTCGAAAGCTAATTCTTTACGACGCTCTAATTGAATTGCATCAAAAATTGCAGTTCCAGTTTCTCCACCTGTATAATTAGAGTAACGTACATCTCTTAATTTATTTAAAGTAATCAAAGCGGCACCTTGATCTCCAGATAAATATTGAGCTTCAGCTAAATTAAGAATTGCTTCTTCCACACGTAAATAACGTCCGTTATTCAATCCTAATTTTACTTTACCATTGATATATTTATTAACTGCGATAACAGCTTGACTATCGTGGTTACTAGGGTTGAAAATTTTGAAATACGCATTTATACGCTCAGATTCTGTTTTTTGATTATACAAAGCATAGAAATCTTTATCTACTGCATATTCAATTACAATATTTTCGTTCGTTGCCCCTTGGCTATAGTTTGTACCAATTGTTGGATCGCTTGAATTGATAAATGCAATTTCAAATAATACACCATCACTATTTTTAGAAGTCCATAATCCAGCTAATTGTTCTTGTGATGCTGGAGCAACTGCATCTACAGCAGGTTGAGAAAATTCGATCGATTTTTTATAATCTCCTTTATATAAATATACTTTTCCTAATAAAGCTTGTGCTGCAGATTTCCCCATAACAGAACTTTCTGAAGAAGCTTCTAAATTTGGAATCGCATCTTCTAAATCAGCAATAATTTTATCATAAGATTCAGCAATTGTTGCATCACGTTTTGGAGCTGCCTGAGGATCATATTTATCTACATAAGCAATACCTACAGTAGATGCAGCATTTGCAGCTTGAGTTGGAATCTCAGCATATGTACGAGCCACCTCAAAATGGGCTAATGCACGAAGAGCTTTTGCTTGCGCAATTACATTATTTTTGAAATCGCCGTCTTGTAAATTATCAACATTCGACAAGATCATGTTAGCTCTTGAGATAATATTATAAGAAGTTGAGTAAATATCTGTAGGAACAGAATTCGAATTATATGACCAAGTATGTGCTCTTTGACCTGCACGACGTCCGTTAGGATCTAGAATTAAGTTGTCTGCCATGATATCTCCAACAGAAACTAAATCGCTAGCATTACTCAAACCAGCATAATAACCTGATTGCGCGAAACCTTTATAAACCCCATTTAACGCGTTTGTAAAATCAGCTTCTGTTTTAAAGTAATCACCAACTTCGATCGCATCATATGGTTTTTGATTGATATCGTCATCACTACAAGATGTAAAACTTAATGCACAAGCTAACAACGATAAGACTAAAATATTTTTTTTCATTTTGTTACAATTTTTAGAATGACACATTAAATCCGATAGAATATGAACGAACTAATGGGTAAGAGAATGCGGTAAAAGAGTTTGACACATATCCTGACGAACCTACTGCACTACTTTCACTTGTTCCTGTTCCTGCAATTGGATTCCCATGGTAATTTGTCCATAATGCTAAGTTTTGAACTTGAGCAAACATTCTTAAGTTTTTGATAAACGTTCCTTTTACTAAATCTGTAAAGTTGTATCCTAATGACAAACTACGGAATGCGATGTAATCAGATTTTTCTAAATATTTTGTAGAATATTCTGGCCCTGTTGTATTTGGTAGAGCGAATGACGCATTATCACCAGCTTGCTTCCAATAATCAGCAGCTTCAACAACATGGTTATCTAAAGATGTCGGATCTGTTAAATAAGCATATGTATTGTTGTACATGTATCCTCCTGCAGAATAAGTAAAGTCAGCGTTGATATCAAATCCATAGAATTTAGCATTCAAACCAAAACCACCCATTAAAGTTGGGAGAGAAGATTTGTTTGTTGCGACTGCATCTCCACCATCATAAACGTCAGTTATATTTCCATCTCTGTCCAAGTATAAATCTTTACCTGTATTTGCATCAACACCTGCATAACGAACCATATAGAATTGATAAGGTTTCCCTCCTTCTACGTGAATCATGCTTTCGTATGAATCTGGCATTATTAAATTATCTCCATCTGCTAATTGATTTACTTTATACTTTAAGCTGGTTACGTTACCATATAGAGATAAATCGAAGTTTTTAGAACGAATCACATCATAGTTTAATTCTAATTCAAAACCTTCTGTTTTAATTTCTCCTGCATTAATAGTTGTAGTATATCCTCCAGCCTCTAAAGGTAATTGTTTGTTAAATAAGAAATCAGATCTTAAATCGTGGAAATATGCCATAGCACCAGTTAAACGATTTCCAAAGAAGCCAAAATCCAACCCAATGTTAAATTTCTTATTTGCTTCCCAAGTAGCATTGTTATCTGCTAAAACTGTTATAGGAAAACTTGCTGGATTACCATTATATGTATTTAAAATATTCATCAGATTCATATTTGCATAAGCAGCTAAACCTGAATCATCTCCTACTTCCCCATACGAAGCTTTAAGTGTTAAATTATTGACAGCTTTAGAATCTCTTAAGAATCCTTCTTTTGCTATATTCCATCCTAGAGACACTCCCCAGAATGTTCCATATTTATTATCAACACCTGCTAAAGAAGTTCCGTCACGACGAATATATGCATCAACAAAATATTTATTTGCAAAATCATAAGAAGCCGCTCCTAAATATCCAAACTTAGAAATTCTCCATCTGTTTGTTTTTGAATCTTGTTCAATTAAAGTAGCTAACCCTTGTGTTTGTAAATAATCATTAGGGAAACCAATTCCGTACATTGTCATAGAATATAAACTTTGATTGATATATTCTGATGCTGCTGTTACACGTAGATGATGTTTACCTGCAAAAGTATTTTCGTAAGAAACCTCATTACGCCAGTTGTAATCAAAACGGTCTGTACTTCTATCTGTTTTAGAACCTCCGTCTCCTAATAATTGAGATAAAACTGAAGATGGTTTTAAGAAGTTTTCGTACTGTGTACGATTATAAGTAGCACCTAAAGTTGTACGAGCTGTTACATTTTTAGCAAGATCTGCTTCAACGAAACCAGTTCCATAAATACGTAAATATCTTGTTTGAGCATCCGTTTTTTCCATTTCATCTGCAACAGGATATCCCATATAGTTCGCATTAGGATTGTAAACTTTATTTCCATCTGCATCTAAAACTACATTTCCATTCGCGTCCATTGAATAAAAAGTCTCGTAAGGACGATTTAACAATGTATTATAAAATGGAGATTGTGCATTAACACGATCACGTGGAGAATCTAACGTGGTATAAGACCCGTTTAAATTAATTCCGTAACGTAACCAATCTTTTACTTTGGTTGTATTATTGAAAGTAGCTGTAATTCTTTCCATACCATTATAATATCGAACAGCTCCTTCATTTTTATCATAACCTACAGAAAAATTATTTGATGTATCTCCATCATTTTTATTAATCGTAATAAAATGTGATGAAGTAAGTCCATTTTTGTATAGATCATCAGACCATTTATGGTTATTTTTTGATAAAGTTGCAATCTCTTCAGATGTACGAGCTTGCCCTAAACCTAAATTACCAATAGTACTTAAACCATTTTGATAATTTAACAATTGCTCGGCATTCATCAAGTTGATATTTGGCAAATCAACCATTTGGTTCACTCCAATACGAGATGAATAACTTACTGTAGCTTCACCTTTTTTCGCTGATTTTGTTTTCATGATGATTACACCATTCGCTCCACGAGAACCAAAGATTGCTAATTGAGAAGCATCTTTTAACACCCTTACTTCTTCAATATCAGCCGGATTAATAGCAACAACATCTGTTGCTGTCATATATGTACCATCAACAACATATAATGGAGATTTTACACCACCATTCAAACCAATTGCACCACGAATTGTAACATTAGCAGTTGCACCAGGAGCTCCACTCATCGCTTGAGATGATAGACCTGCAACTTTACCTCCTAACATTTGGTCAATAGATACAGATGGATTCATCTGTTCTAAATCTTTTGCTTTTACAGTTGTAACACCTGATTTAGATGGAGCGTTGAAAATAGATTTCACAACAACTTCACTTAAATCAACCGTAGAACTTGTAGCAGCAGCGTACTTTAATGTACCTAAAGCGTTACTTGTAACACTAAATTCCTTTCCATTAACAACTAAAATATCTCCAATTTTAGCATCAATGTCAAATTTTCCGTCTTGGTCAGTATAGACAACTTTGTATGTACCTTTTACAGATACTTCTACATCCGCTTCCGGAAAATTATCTGCATCATTTACAACACCTGTTACTTGAGCAAATGCAGCCGTTCCTAAACCTAAGAAAGCTAACAAACTCAAAGATGTGATTCTTCTCCTCATAGTCTTATTTTTATAAAATAGGGGAACAAATCTGAACATTATTTTTTAGAGAAAAAAGCAAAATGATATATAATTAACATTTTATCCAAATAAGACATAAATTGCTTTTTTTTATCAATTATCCATTATTAAATACTTATTAAATGATTAATAAATCTTTTTTTAACTTTTTTTAATAAAATTAAAATCGATTTTATGTTAATATTTTTTGAATTAAATAAAATCAATACTCATTAACAGATAATTTTTATTTGAATTTTATACATTTCAGAATGTGAAATCACGTTAAAAAATGAAGAATATTTAGGAGTTTGTTAACCTAATAAAAACAAAAAAAGGCAACCTATTGGTTGCCTTAATTATTATAATATTTAAACTGATTAATTAGTCAATTTTGATATTATCGATAACTAAATCATAAGCTTCATCTTTTCCTACTTTTAGTGCAAAAATATTTTCACCAGCAGTTTTTTGAATATCTACTCCTTCAATATTTAGAGTAACAAGAACCCATTCGCCTTTAGTATCAATTTTACCTGTATATTGATTTGCATCAATTGGTGATAAAGATACATTTGCATTCGATAAATCTCCTACATTATATACTACGTATTTTTTATCAGATTTATACACATTTAGTGACAATGATTTCCCAGATGTTCCTTTTACATAAAATGTAATTTTCTTTGGAGTTGCAGGAATTGTATTATTTACAATAGTTGTAAATACGTAATCATTTGCTTTTGGTGTTCCTTTTAAAAGTAATGCATTTGTGTTATCTCTACCAACACCAACTCCGCTAGTTGCATAGGTATCTTTCACTAAGCCAAAAGAGTTAATTGAAGATAAAAAGTCAGCCCAAACATTGAAATCAGAACCTTTGAACAATAAATTAGTTGCTTCTGTATTATTTCCTCCACCTGGATTTTGGCCTCCTCCAACGTCAAAACGAGGCTGATCGAATTTTACATCTTTTGTATCGCGGATATAAACTTGGTAAGTTGAATTGTAAATACTAACAACTACAGTAATCTCTCCACTACCTTTAGGCAATTCTTCATTGTACCATTTAGCATATCCAGAATTACGTAAGTCAACTGTTTTTCCTGTTTTATCTACTAATACACGATTAACAGTTGTAGCTTCTACTCCATAAGTTTTATCTGTATCTGGAGATTGAAACTGAATATTTTTTATTGTTACTAATGTATTCAAATTCCCAGCATTTAAAGCTTCCGACAAACTATTAAATACTTTTGGAGTAATTGTTTTTACAGGGTCACATGTTTTGATCATATATTTCTTCATATTTATAGAAGGTATACGACCAACTGCATATTGTGGGTCAACAGATCCTATTTTCATAATTCCTCTATCTTTCGCTACAACTAAACCTTTCAATCTAATTTGGATTCTCGCTCCTAAAGGATAGCTTGTGTATAGATTAGATCCATCAATTTCAATCTGGATACCTGATGTTGGGTTTTCTACTTTATCTTGTAATGAAATTGTTTTATAAAAATTTCCTGTTTCGTCACTTGAAATTACATAAGCGTCCATTACAAGATCCTCTGCTATTGCTCCATTTGAATCAAGTTTTATCTGCCCAGAAGTTACTTTAGTTGTTAAATCAGCTATTGTAATATTTGCTGTTAATTTATCAGCACAATCGATTGGCGGAGTTGCATAATCATCATCTTGTACACAAGATTGAGTTATAAATAAGCCTAAGCTCAAAAGACTTGCTATTGTTAATTTTGATATTGTATTCATTTTAAATTGTATTCGTTGTTAATATTTTATTTAGAATCTGAAATAAACATTTGCAAAATATGTTGTACCCATTCCGTAGAACATTTTTGGCCCAAATAATGTACGATAATTAGGATCGATAGCATTCGTATATTTCCCAACTCTTAATTGTTCGAAACCTCCTGTTACATAATTTTTGTTATTCAACACATTATTAATTGTTCCTGAAATTCCTGCAGAATATTTACCTATACGAAATGTTTTACCCATATTAATATTTAACATGAATTCGTTACTCAACTTTTCTTGCTTTAAAGCAGCTTTTAAATCTTGATCATTAATATCATATAATTCTCCATATTCATTCGTAAAGAAATTTACAGTTCTACGAAAAGCTGCAGGATCTATGTAATTATTTGCTAATAAATTTCCAGATACACCAATCCACCAGAATTTAGGATCACGGTACTCTGCACTTAAAGAGAAACCAGATTGTGGTCCGCTTCCTACTTTATAATTATGAAGATAAGCAGTTCCGAAGTTTTGGTAAGGAACTCCAATGTTTCCAGGTTTCACATAATCATCAGAATATAAATTATAACTAGGGTTGTCTTTGTAAACATATTGACCAATAGAAGCTACTGCAGAAACTGTAAGTACTGGTAATACTTGTGCTTCTACCGCTAATTCTGTTCCCAAATATTCTTTTCCAACACCTGTCATAACTTCTGAAACAAAGACTTGGTCATTTGCTCCATCGATATAACCAAATGCTTTCTCGATTTCGTCTTTTGTTCTTGTGTAAAAAGCCGTTGCACGAGCTTTAATACGTGGAGCTCTTAAAATATATGATAAGTCACTTGAGAATATTTTTGCACTTTCTACTCCATCTACCGTTACGTTAGTTACACGAGCATTTGGAAAAATCTCATCAGAAGTTGGCGCTTCTGTTTGATACATTACATTTGCTTGGATAAAATTACGTCCATCTAATTTTACTAAGAAATTAGATTTCACCCCAAAATCTAAGAAATCATACGTTTTACTTTTACCGTAAGAAGTCTGCTGATATGATTGGTGCATCCATTTACCTTCACGATAAAACTTAGTCAAAGCAGCTTTCATACCAATTGTTACGTCTAAAAATTTTCCTTTTATTTTAGATTGCATGAATAAATCTGCATAATCACGATTAATTTCATAATTATATCCTTGACGCTGTCCTTTTGTTGGTTGATAATCAGGGTCTAAAATATTAAATCTAGCATGAGTAAAGTTATCTTTATTCTCAACATATTGTCCACCTAATAAATCTTGTATTTCACGGTATAGTTGAGATTTCGTATTTTGATAAGACGCTGCAATTGTCAAATCTATATTAGGTGCTAACTCTGTCTGAAAATTTGTATAAGCAGTTGCTGTTTTATCTTCGTTAACATCAGCAGTCAACCAATAAACAGATCTCCCAGCATTGTTAATATTAGCTTCATATAAACTTGTCCAATCTATTTGAGAAATTTGACCACTTCTCCATAATTCAGTTTGGTTATTTATAGCACCTTGACTTGCTCCACTATACGCAAAATAAGATGGTAAATTACGATAGTAAACTGGAGAAGGATTATTTCCTGCAAACCAATCTAAACGAGAACTACTTTCTTTACCAAATTGATAAGAAACTGTTGTTGTTAATTTTGATTTATTGTTAATATTCCAATGATGCGTCAACATATTAATTGGTTCGAAAGTTTTCTTTACACGTTCGTTACGTTTTTCACCATCTTGCCATCCCCAATAAGAATTGTAATAAATCCCCATCATATCCACAACTTCTTGTGTATTAGGTGAACCTGTAGAACGACGAGTTGGCGCACCAAAACTTGTGAAGTTTAAGGTATGTTTTTCATTAAACTTTTTCTCAACTCCTAAGTAGTAAGCGTATGCATCATAAAAAGTACCTTCTATAATACCTTCTTCTGCCCAACGTCTACTTCCAGAAACCATAAACGCCCAACCATTATCCATCAATCCCGTATTATATGTAGCCATTACACGGTTTCTGTATGAACGATTTGTACTAGAATAAGCCAAACTTACTCCCTTACGCATTGTTGAAGGACGAGTATCAAAATTTGTAACTCCCCCTAAATCTCCAAAAGCATAATTAGAAGGTTCGATTCCGTATGTTAACTCATCTGGACGACGAGTAACATCATTCAGACCTCCCCAGTTATTAAAAGTTGCACGACCATTATCCATTTTATTCATACGAACTCCATTGAATAATACATCATTATATTTGTTGTCTAAACCTCTTGGTTTAAACCAATACGAACCTAATTCGTACGCAGATACGCGAGCAAAAACATCACGTGAAGATTGTAAAAGTCCTGAATTTGAAGCTGTCGAACTTTCATCATCAGATAATTCATCATCTGTTAATGTAATAATTCCAACTTCTGCTGTATTTGGATTAAATGTTAATTTAATATCACCTAAGTCAAGCTCTTTTTGCCCTGCTACAGTGATTTCTTTTTCATATGGGTCATAGCCCACGCCATAAACTTGTAATTTGTACGTTCCATCCGGAATATCTACAAACTGAAAATATCCTATACGATCGGTGATAGCAGCATCGCTTACTGCTCCTCCGTCCAAACGTACAGTGAGGTTATAAACCTCTTCACCTGTAGCAGCATTTTTTGCTACCCCAGTAACCTTTGTTTGCGCCTGCGCCATAGCGACAGTTGCAGCAAAGACTGAAAGACTTAACAATAATTTGTTCATTCAAACGAATTTTTATTTATAAATTAGCTATTTATTTCCTTCATCGAAAAAAATAGGACAACAAATTTAGTAAATTCATAATTAATAACATATGTTTAAAATTAATAAATCTTTAACTTTATTAATAATTTTTAATTTATTCTTAACGTTAAATGTTAAAGCTCAAAGCAAATATTCAAGTGCAACTGTAGCTTTTTATAATGTCGAGAATCTTTTTGACACCATAAAATCAGTTGGATATGTAAATGGAACTTTACCTTTTAATGACAAAAATTACCACATTCAGATTGCTGAATCTGACATTTCGAAGTACGAAACAGAAGAATTCAAACAAAGTTATACGTACGAAAATATAAAAGGAAAGAAAATTATCCGTCCATTAATTCTTCAAGAAGAATTTTTACCAAACGGAAATAAAAGATGGAATACAGAAAAATATTTCCAGAAAGTCAATAATATTTCAAAAGTTATTAGCGAATTAGGTGCAGATGTTACAGGTTCTGCTCCAGTAATCGTTGGTATTTGCGAGATTGAGACAAGAGAAACTTTAGAAGATTTAGCAAAAAGCTCTGCTTTGAAAAAATACGATTATGGTGTTGTTCATTTTAATTCATTTGATGCACGTGGAGTTGATACAGGTTTATTGTATCAAAAATCTCGTTTCAAAGTAATTGATGCAAGACCTCATCCTATTTTCAATTATGATGCTGAAGGTAAACGAAAATATACGCGTGATATTCTACAAGTTACAGGTTTATTAGACGGTGAAGAAATCACTTTTTTAGTAAATCACTGGCCTTCTCGTAGTGGAGGAGAAAAAGTTTCGATGCCAGCTCGTATGGAAGCAGCAAAGGTGATGAAAGGAATTTTTGATGAGTTAAAATCTAAGAATCCAAATGCAAAAGTAATTGCAATGGGTGATTTTAATGATGATCCTATTTCTCCAAGTATTAAAAATACATTTGATCCAGCAGGAGAAATTGCTAAAGTTTCGGATAGCGGGTATTATGACCCTATGTTACCTTTATATAAAAAAGGTGTTGGTACTTTAGCTTATCGTGATGCTTGGAATCTATTTGATCAATTTATCTCGACTTCATCATTGGTTACAAAAAATAAAGATTATTCAACGTATAAAATCTTCAAAACTGAAATTTACAACAAAGATTATTTAAAAGCGACAGAAGGTGCATATAAAGGATTCCCTAACCGTATGTGGAGCGGCGATACTTATCGTGCAAACGGTTATTCTGACCACTTTCCAGTCTATACAATCTTATTAAAACAAGCAAAATAAAAATGAACAAATTAGAGCAATTATTTAGTCAAAAAAATAAAAACCTCATTACAATATACACAACAGCTGGGTATCCGAATTTATCGGATACCCCTGTTATTTTAAAAGAATTAGATCAAAATAATGTTGACATTATCGAAGTCGGAATCCCATATTCTGATCCTTTGGCTGATGGTCCAACAATACAGGCTACAAGCGAAAAAGCGTTAGCAAACGGAATGACATTGGATATTTTGTTTGAGCAATTAAAATCGGTTCAAAATGAAATTTCTGCACCAATTGTTTTGATGGGTTATTATAACCAAGTGATGACATTTGGATTAGAAAAATTCTTACAAAATTGTCAAGAAAGTGGAGTTTCAGGCTTGATTTTACCTGATATGCCGTACGAAATTTACTTGGCGCAACACAAAGAATTATTTGATAAATACGATCAAAAAGTTACTTTTCTAATTACACCTTTAACAACAGAAAAACGCATTAAAGAGATTAATGATGCAACTTCTGGATTTGTTTATATCGTTTCGAGTTCAGCTACAACTGGCGCAACACAATCTAATTATAACGAAGATTTTTTGTCAAATGTTAAAAATTTAGGTTTGACAAAACCACATCAAATTGGATTTGGAATTTCGACAAAAGCTGATGTAGAAAAAGCATGGAATTACGCAAATGGAGCAATTGTCGGAAGTGCTTTTTTACGTGTTTTAGAAAATTCGAACGGAAATCTTTCAGAAGCCATAAAAAAATTTCTATCTCAATTGAAATAAAAAAATAGTTTTCAAAACAAAAAGCAAGCTCTTGTAGCTTGCTTTTTTGGTTTTGACTATTTTGTGTTTATTCAACCGAAATTTCATCAATAAATAACCATGCCTTATTTCCTGCACCAGCTTGTCCATTTGGAATTATTCCTAAATTTTCAATCACAAGCTTAAGATATTTCGCTTGTTGTTTTTGTAAATTAATCTTCATTATTCCATTTGATTTTTCGATTTCAGGAGATGAAATAGTTTTAATTTCTTTAAAATCTTTTCCATTATCCGAAATCAGCGCTTTAACAGATTTCGGAAGATAAATCCAACTTCCTTTACGGTCTAAGGTGGAAAATTGAATAGTAGAAAACTCCATTTTAGTTTTGAAATCTATTGTTGCAATCACATCTTTTCCAGAAAAACCTAACCACGATTTACCATGATTTTTAAGACTTCCTTTTATTCCATCCACCAAAGTAGACGTTCCACCAACCGAATATGCCTCAGCAGGTTGATGCTCTAATGTGATTTTTTTGGCTGTTGATTTCGTAATAACAAAGTCCTGAGAAGTTGTTGCGCTTACTTTTTTTCCATCTTCAAAATAAGCCGATTTTACGGTTTGAGATTTCGTAATTTCTAACGGTTTTTGATACACATTCGAATTAATAGTTGGCTCTGAACCATCTGTTGTAAAACGAATTCGTGAAGGTTCATTCGCCGAACTCAACTCATATTTTATTTTTCCATTTTGGTCAACAGAAGCTTTTCCATCCACCTCATAAATCGCCGTACTATGTTTGATTCCTTTTTCATCTAAAATCGCAAAATGACGAATTACACGATTCTCAAAATTCTTGTATTCATCAGGTTTTGAAGTTCCCCAAGCAACTTCTGAAAGTGCCATCATACGTGGAAAAATCATATGTTGAACATGCGGAAAATCTAAAATATATTCTGTCCATAAATTTCCTTGCGTTCCCCAAATATACTTTGCTTCTTCTTCAGTCAATTCTTTCGGAATAGGATTATAGGCATACACTTTTTGCAAGCGTAAATTTCCACCAATAGACAAAGGTTCGGTTTCGGGATTTCCTTGATAATAATCAAAATAATTGGTAGAAGTTGGCGTCATAATTGCCTTATGTTTTGTTTTCGCAGCATGAATTCCCCCTTCAATTCCTGTCCAACTCATCACCGTTGCATTTGGTGCTAAACCTCCTTCAAGGATTTCATCCCAACCAATAATTTGCTTCCCTTTACTATTGATGTATTTCTCCATTCGCGTGATGAAATAACTTTGCATATGCAACTCATCTTTGATGTTCAATTTTTTCATCAAATCTTGTACAAACGCACTTTCTTTCCAACGTTTCTTTGGCGCCTCATCACCTCCAATATGTACATATTCATACGGAAAAAGCGGAATTACCTCATCCATGACATCTTGCAAAAACTGAAACGTTTCTTCTTTTGGACAAAAAATATCTTCCGAAACTCCCCACGTTTTCCATACTTCTAACTTCTCATCTGTACAACCTAAATTAGGATAAGCCGCTAACGCAGCCTGCGCATGACCTGGCATTTCGATTTCTGGAATAACATCTATATGCAATTTCGCCGCATACGCAACCACCTCTTTTATCTGCTCTTGCGTGTAAAATCCACCATATTTTTTATCATCAAATTTCATATCCGAATACGCACCAACCTGCGATCCATTTCGCCATGCGCCAACTTCTGTTAACTTCGGATATTTTTTAATTTCAATTCGCCAACCTTGATCATCAGTCAAATGCCAATGAAATTTATTGTATTTGTAAGCCGCCAAATAATCCAAATAATTCTTAACCTCATCTACCGTAAAAAAATGACGACAAACATCTAAATGCATTCCGCGATACGCAAATTTTGGTTCGTCTTTTATTTTGAGATATGGTAATTTGAGATCCGATTTATGTTCTTCTATTAATTGTAAAAGTGTTTGTATTCCATGAAAAATCCCTCGATTTGTGGGCGCAGCAATCGAAATTCCATTTTGATTAATATCTAATTCATAATATTCTTCGTTACTATTTTCTGGAGCAGCCAAATAAATTATATTAATTGTATTATCGAAATTGTTAGAAGTAGTTTTCGTTAGATTTTTACCAGTAATTGATTTGAATTGTTTCATTAAATAATCTATTTCAGGAAAATTTGGATCTGGATTAATCGTAATTTTATTTCCTAAAACTAAAGTTCCTTTCTTCAATTCTAATTGTTGAGGTTGAGGAATGAAACTATTTTGAGCAGAAACAAAATTGGAAACCGCAAGTGTGGCTAATAGAGAAAAAAATGAAAGTTGTTTCATGTGTTAATTTTTGATAATGACTAAGATAAACTTGTTTTATCAAATAATAACGACGCAACGAGCAAAAATATTCAAAACAAAAACAATATAATCCATTATTAAACAATTATTTAAAGTGTTAAAAATAACATCTTTATATTTTAAAACTAAATCATATAAAAAAAGGTCATCAAATAAATTGACAACCTTTTTTGTTTTAGAAGTGATTAAAAACTCACTTTATCTTTTATATAATTTCCGTTTTGACAGAATTGTTTTAATTCATTTTCGATGAAGATTTCAATCGCTTCCGCATCTTGCTCAGGATACAATAAATGTACATTTGCACCAGCATCTAATGTAAAATACAAATGATTTCCAGTCTCACGACGGAATTCCCACAGTTTTTCTAAAGCCGCAACTGTATTTGGTTTCATCAAAATAAATGCAGGATTAGACATCATCATCATGGCGTGTAATGTCAACGCTTCATGTTCTACCAATTCTCCAAACGCTTTGATATTACCAGATTTTAAAATTGGTAATAAAGCTTTCAAGTTTTCATTTGCTTCCACAAAACGACGTTCAGCATACGGATGTCCGTTCATCAAATTGTGACCAACAGTAGAAGAAACTGATTTTTGACCTTCGTGAATCAATAAAATGGTGTCGTGAAAAGTTTTGAAAACATCATGAATTTCGACATCTGGATATTTTGTTCCAAATAAATCTGAGCTTCCTTCGATAAAATCATTTTCTCCCCATTCAACCAAACCTTTGTAAACCGAACGACAAGCACTTCCAGAACCTAAACGAGCCAAGAAAGAAGCTTTTTTCAAAGCATCTTCTTCTGATAAATTAGCCCCTAAAATATTCTCAATTTGAACTAAACACAAAGCCATTGCCGACATTCCAGAAGCTGAAGAAGCAATTCCAGAACTATGTGGAAAAGAATTGTGTGTGTGAATTTCAAATTTGTATTGATTCAAAAATGGAATGTAGGCGGTAATTCTTTCAAAAAAAGTAATGATTTTTGGAGCAAAACTTTCTTTCAATTCTCCTTCCAAATAAACTTCAACCTCAAAAGTATCCGACGTTTTTGGTGAAAATTTTAATTCAGTTTCTGTATAGCTATTCGTTAATGTGTAGCTGATAGAGCTATTGGTTGGAATTTGATTTTTCTTTTTTCCCCAATATTTTACCAACGCAATATTTGATGGACTTTTAGCAGAAACGCTTCCTGATTTTAATTCCGAAGCAATTATTGAAAGTGTTGAAATGAATTGTTGTTCCATAAAACAAAAGTAAACTATTTTGTAGAATTCAGCTTTTGAAAGCGTTTATAATGATAATCAATTGCTTCTTTGATTGGAATAAATTCGTATTGAAGCAAATTTTTAACTTTAGAATTGTCATATTTGGTATAAGTTGTCAACGAATAATAATTCGCTTTTGTCATATATTTCCCACCAAAAATTCGACTAAAAATAGATAGATTTTTAATGATTTTCAAGGTTGTGTTTGAAACATTTTTGACTGAACGTTTGCTGTTAATCGAAACAAAATCAAACACTTCTCGGTAACTTTTATTTTCAGAAATTACCACAAATTTTTGATTGTAAACTTGTTGATTAATTAATTCTAAAAAAATCTTCACCACATCGCGAACATCAACAAAACCAGTTCCGCCCGAAGGAGCATAATCGCTTTTTGACGAATTTTGTTGAAACAAACTTTCGCTTGCACGTTTTGTATCCAAAGTTCCGATGATTACACCAGGATTAATAATGATAACTTTAATCCCTTCTTGTGAAGCGCGCCAAACTTCCATTTCTGCTCTAAATTTTGAGATAGAATAAGAAGAATGCGTCAAGCCATTGTTCCAACCAGAGCGCTCATCAATCATTTTAGTTGCTGGATTCAAATCATCCATCGAAGCAATAGAGCTAATGAAGAAAAATTCTTTCACGCCAGAATCAATCGCTTCATTTACTAAAGATTCAGTTCCTAAAATATTCGTATTGAAAATTTCTTCTTCTTGACGTTCATCAAATGAAACAAAGGCCGCAGCGTGATAAATTGTCTCGATTCCGTCTAATAAATTCGGAAGTTCAGTTACATCCAACAAATCACCATCAATCCAATGAATAAACTGATAAAATTGCGAAGCATTTTGATCCGCAAAGAAATTTTGGATGGTTTCTGTGTTCGATGTTTTTCGTTTTAAAGCACGAATAGGTTGTTGCTTTTTTGCCAATTCTACCAACAAATGCGCGCCAACCAAACCTGTTCCTCCCGTTACGAAAATCATACTGAATTATAAATATTTTTTTTTCCTGAACCAAAAGTAAATAAAAATTACCACTAATAACATGACAAGTAAACAAATTGGATAGCCTAATTTGTAATTTAACTCGGGCATGAAATCGAAATTCATTCCATAAATTCCAGCGATAAAAGTTAAGGGTAAGAAAAATGCAGAAAAAACGGTAAGCGTTTGCATAATTTCGTTAGATTTCTGTCCATTTAACGAAAGATAAATTGTTAACAAACTTTGTACGTCATCTACAATTTGTGAATGCAAGTGTAACATTTTTACGTTTTCTTCGTACAAATCCTGTGATGAACTTGTCTTTTTGTTATCCGCGCGATATTCTTTCAGTGCTTCAAGCGTATAATCTAATATTTTTTTGCAAGCTGTAGCTTCTCGTTTGATTTTATATAAGGTAGGAAGTTTAATTTTTCTAAAATCATCCGTAAAAATCAAATGCTCGAGTTGATTGACTTCTTCGTCCATTTGATATGCTGGTTCTTCATACGTTTTGATGGTTTCGGAAATAATACGATACAAAATTCCTTTGATAATGATTTTAGAAGGATCAGTATTAGCTAAATATTTTTTCTGAATTTTCTCGAAAATATCCGTTTCCTTTTGATGAACAGTCACAATAAAATCTGTTCCGATGTAAATACTGATTTTGTGACTAAATTCTCGAACAGTGTTTTTCAACATACGGTGTTCTTTATCAAAAAAACGAATTAACAAAAACGAAACTTTTGAATCATCTGATTCATATTTAGGTAAATGTCCAGGCTCCAAACTATCTTCAATCGTTAATTTCTGAAAACAATATTTTGTAGCAATTTCATTCAACTCAATTTTTGTAGGATTTTGTAAATTAATCCATTTGAATTTTTCATTCTCGAAAAGTATTTGCATGTATTCCTTTTATTCAAATTTTAAATAAATATATCAAATAAGTTTTATTTTGACAGATCATTTATAATCTACTGAAAAATCATAACTTTGTATCTTGTAAAAATTAGATAAAAAATATATTAAAATACTATGAATCCATTAATTGAAGAATTGACTTGGAGAGGACTGGTTCACAATATTATGCCAGGGACAGAAGAACAACTAAATAAAGAAATGACTTCTGGTTATGTAGGTTTCGATCCTACAGCAGATTCTCTTCACGTGGGAAGTTTGGTTCCTATTTTCTTATTGGTTCATTTGCAACGTCACGGTCATCGTCCAATCGCATTGGTGGGTGGTGCAACTGGTTTTATCGGTGATCCTACTGGTAAAGCAGCAGAGAGAAGTTTATTAGACGAAGAAACATTGAATAAATATGTTGCTGGAATTAAAGCACAATTGTCTCGTTTCTTAGATTTTGATACAAATAATGGAAATTCAGCTTTATTGGTGAATAACTATGATTGGATGAAAGATTTTTCATTCATCGATTTTGCGCGTAATGTAGGAAAACACATTACTGTAAATTATATGATGGCGAAAGATTCTGTAAAATCAAGACTTTCTTCTGAATCGAATGTCGGAATGTCTTTCACAGAATTTACATATCAATTGATTCAAGGATACGATTATTTACATTTGTACAAAGAATTAGGTGCAAAATTGCAAATGGGAGGTTCTGATCAATGGGGAAATATTACAACAGGAACAGAATTAATTCGTCGTACAGTACAAGGTGAAGCGTTTGCTTTTACTTGTCCATTAACAACTAAAGCTGACGGAACTAAATTTGGAAAATCAGAAGGTGGAGAAAATATTTGGCTAGATAAAAACCGTACTTCTCCTTATAAATTCTACCAATTTTGGTTAAATCAAGCGGATGCGGATGCAGAACGTTACATCAAAATTTATACATTCTTAGAAAAAGAAGCAATTGATGATTTTATCGAGCGTCATCGTCAAGAGCCACATTTACGCGAATTACAACGTAAATTAGCAACTGAAATTACGATTTTAGTTCATGGTGTTGAAGAATTACGAAAAGCAGAAAAAGCATCTCAAGTTTTATTCGGAAAATCAACTTCAGAAGATTTGAAAGAATTAGATGGAGATACTTTCTTATCAGTTTTCGAAGGTGTACCTCAAGCAACAATTGCAAAAGCTGATATCGAAGCTGGTTTAGATATTGTAACTGCTTTAGCTGAAAAATCTGGTTTCTTAAAATCAAATTCAGAAGCGCGTCGCGAATTAAAAGCAAACGCAATTTCTGTTAACAAAGAAAAAGTAGCGGAAGAATTTGTATTAACAACAGAAAATTTGATCGCAGATAAATACGTTTTATTACAAAAAGGTAAAAAGAATTATTTCATCTTAATTGTTGAATAAAGAAATTCATTAAAATAAAAAATCTCTTCAATATTATTGAAGAGATTTTTTTATTTATAATTTTAATATTTATCGAAGTATAATCACATTTTGACCAACTTTGTATCCATTTTGGTAAATATCGATTTTATATTCACCTTTTGGAAAATCATAATCAACCCAGTCAAAATTAACTCTTGAACCAGACATATTATTGTAATTAACTTTTACACGATCAGAATATTCTACAGAAGATCCAGAACGTAAAGTTGTTTCACCAGCATCAGCACCTTTAAATTTTCCTATCTCGCCGCTTGGTTTATAAATAGATACATACAATTCTTTGGTTTCTGAAGTCGCATTCAAGTTTTTATCCAAATCAAAAGATACTCTAACCTTATCAATTCTTCTTGCTCGCGTTGTTTCCACTTCTTTTCCGCTTGATTTTACTCTCAAACCTTTAATCGTATAATTTGAAATCGATAAAGTAGAATTTGTTTCTTTGATTAAATTCTGATGATTTTCTTTTTCAGTACTCAAATTTGATTCAACAGTTTTTTTCTGCTCATTCAAATGAGAATTTTCCGAAGTTAACTCTGTATTCTTGCTTGTCAGCTTTTTATTTTCGTCTTTCAAGCGAACAATTTCTTCTTTATAAACTTTAATATCTGCTTGTAAAGAGGTTATCAAACGTTTAGCACGTTGCAATTCTCCACTTGTAATTCCTTCTTTATTTAAGATTGATTGAATCTCTTTTTGTTTCTCCAAAATCAATCGATCTTGATAACTTAAAGAAGAATCTTTTTTTACAACACGAGTTTTAGCATCATCAAAATCTGATCTAATTATACGTAATTCTTGTTTCAGAATTTCTCTAGATCGTTCCAAATCATTGATATCACTTTGCATTTCTATCGAAGATTTTGCATTTGCTTCTTTAGAATATACAATATACCCAATAGCTAATAACAAGGATACTGCTAAAACAGCAATAATAATATTCTTTACGAATTCATTTTTATGTTTAGGGTTTGTAGAGGGCTCGAGATCTTTGTATTCAGTCATTTTAATTATTTCGAGGAAAAATTATTAAATCAAAAATTAAACCAATTTTATAATAATCAATAACTAATGTTAAATTTAACATTTATAAATTGTAATAAAACTTAATAAATAAAGACTTTTTAATCGTTTGTCTCTTTTTTAATATCTTCAGAAGCTTCGTCTAATTTATTTTCGGCTTTTGTTTTTAACTCATCAGCTTTTTCTTCCAATTCTGTTTTTTCTTCTTTAAAAGTTTCTTTCAAATCCGAAACTTTCTCTTTCACAAAAGCACTTGTTTCTTTCATTTGCTTTTCCGCAATATCTTTTACATCGTTATAATCTTGCTTCGATCTTTCTTTAAAATCTTTAGCGGCTTCTTTCGATTGTTCTTTCAAATCACCCGAAGCATCTTTTATATTATTGATTGTTTTACGCGCAAAATCCGATGCGTCATCTGCAATCAATGTTCCTGCTTTTTTTACAGTTGCCGAAACATCGTCAAATTTATCTCCCGCAACATCAATCGCAGTTTCAGTTTTTCCTAAAATTCTTTTCAAAAAAGTTCTAAGTCCCATAATAATTTATTTTGTTGATTATTTTCAGTTTAAATTTACAGCTTCATTCGCAATTTTAGAATGAATTAATTTAATTTTTTATTTAAAAATATGAATTTCAATTATTTTAAACGATATTATCTCGGAATTTTAATGTTCAGTTTACTGACTATTTTTAGTTGTAATCCGAAGAAAAATCAATCCGAAACACATCAAAATACTTCATCCGAAGAAATATCCTTCAAATATTCGACCAAAAATAAAAACTTTGTCAGCGCGCATCGCGGCGGAAGTAGAATACATGGTTTTCCCGAAAATTGTATCGAAACTTTTGAACATCTTTATCAAAAAGGAATACAAATTTTTGAGATTGATGTTGCTGAAACAAAGGATAATCAACTTATTTTAATGCACGATAATTCGTTGCAACGAACAAGCACAGGGCGACAAGATGTCAATCAAGTTGACTTAAAAACCATTAAGGAATACTTTTTGGTAGATGATTTTGGACAACAAACGTCATACAAAATTCCGACTTTTGCAGAAGCGTTAAATTGGGGAAAAAGTAAACCAATTTATTTTATGGTTGACATCAAAAAAGGTGTTGATTATCGTGATATTGTAAAGACAATAGAACAAGCAAACATGCAAAAACAGGTTGTTTTGGTGACGTATACAGTTGGTCAAGCGAAAAAGTTGCATCAACTTGCGCCAGATATGTTATTATCTGTTTCGATGCGAAACGAACGAGAATTTAATGAAATGATGAACAGCGGAATTCCGACTGACAAAATGGTTGCATTTACGGGAACTCGACGCAATGATAAATCATTTTTAAATAAAATTCATGACAAAGATATTTTGGTCATTTTTGGAACTTTAGGAAACTTAGATAAAAGTGCTTCGGCGAAAAATGGACAACTTTACCGCGATTTAGAAAAAGATGGTGTCGACATTTTTGCAACGGACAGAGCAATGGATGTACATCAAACGATTAATAAAAATTAAATGGAAACAATATCACTTAAGGATTCAAATTATTTCTCAAAATTGATGTTAAATTATATCAATCAAGACGAGAATTTGAAAAACTTCTACAACCTATTTCCAACCAAAGAAAACTATATAAAACAAGCGAAAAATAAGCTTGGACATTATAAAAATAGAGCAATTCTTGTTGAACAAATTTCGAAACAATTAGGTCATTTAGATTTATCGGAAAAGCAACAAAATAATCTACAAAAATTAAGAGAAAAGAATACAGTAACAATTACGACTGGACATCAATTAAATTTATTTACAGGTCCAATTTTCTTTTTTTATAAAATTTTGCAAGTTATCAAAGCATGCGAAGAATTGAATAATGAACAAAGTGAAATCAATTTTGTTCCGATGTTTTGGATGGCGACAGAAGATCACGATTTCGAAGAAATTAATCATTTCAAATTTGGAGATCGAATTATTCATTGGGAAAAAGAATTTGGTGGACCAGTTGGTCGTTTATCAACAAACGGTTTACAAAAAGTTTTTGATTCATTTTTGTCATTAATTCCAAATGGAAAAAAGAAAACTGAATTGCAAAATTTGATTGAAGCATCTTATTTATCGAATGATAATTTGACAGACGCAACACGAAAATTGGTTCATTTATTATTCAAAGATCTTGGATTGTTAATGATTGATGGAGATGATAAAGAATTGAAAAAACTAATGATTCCGACTTTTGAGGAAGAATTAATTCAGTCAACATCATTCAAAAAAGTAATACCTCAAAATGAGAAATTAGAACAATTGGGTTATTCTATTCAAGTAAATCCTCGTGAGATAAATTTGTTTTATATCAATCAAAATAATTCGCGCGAACGTATTGTTGAACAAAATGGAACGTATTTTGTCAATAACACTTCAATCAAATTTTCGAAAGAAGAAATTATTGCCGATTTACATCAAAATCCAGATAAATTTAGCCCAAATGTGATTTTGAGACCATTGTACCAAGAAACAATTTTACCAAATGTTGCCTATGTTGGCGGCGGTGGCGAAATGGCTTATTGGTTACAACTGAAAGAAATGTTCAATCAATTTGAAGTTGATTTTCCACTTTTAGTTTTGAGAAATTCATTGTTAATCCGAACTGAAAAACAATACGAAAAACAACAAAAATTAGATCTATCAAACGAAGATTTATTTTCGAATAGTTTAGCAATCACAAAAAAACGTTCGATAAATTCATCAGAAATTGCTCCAAAACTTCCTGAATTGGAAGAAGAATTAAAAAGTATTTTTGATCGTTTGGAACATTTGAGTTCGTTAACAGAATCTTCTTTTGCGGATATGATACAAGCGCAGCGTACAAAACAGTTGAAAGGTTTTGAGAAAATAAAACAACGTTTGGTACATGCAGAAGTGAAAAAAAATGAGGATTTATTGAAGAGAATCGAGCAATTATTAAATGATCTTTCTCAACAAAATGGTTTGCAAGAACGTGTGAAAAATTTTGCTGATTTTGATTACATTAATATTCAGTATTTCATTGATTTTATTGAAGATAGTCTTCGACCTTTTGATTTCGAGTTCATCATAAATACATTGAAAGAGGAACTCTAAACAAAACATAATTTGTATATTTGACCACGAAAATTCATCTAAATGAAAAAAATATTAGCTTTATTGTTATTTGTTGGTGCATCAGCACTTTATGCTCAACAAAAAACGCATACAGTTCAAGCAAAAGAAACCGTTTACGGAATTTCGAAACAATATGGTGTTTCGCAAGAAGAATTGTATAAAGCCAATCCTAAAATTGAAAAAAATGGGATTCATCCAGGTGATTTGATTGTGATTCCAGGTAAAGGAACTACGACAACCAAACCAACTGAGACCAATACACAAACAACTACGTCAAACGTAAAAACTTCAGACGACAATTATCAATATATTACAATTGAGCCGAAAGAAACGGTTTACAATTTGACAAAAAAATATAAAATTTCGGAAGAAACATTGAACTCATTAAACCCTCAAATCAAAGAAAGAGGTTTAGAAGTTGGTGACGTAATCAAGCTTCCAAAAGATGTGACAAACAAAGTTTTTTCTGTTCCAAAAGGAACACATTTAATCAAAAAAGGAGAAACTTTATACACTTTAGCAAAACAATATAATGTAAGTGTTGACGATTTATATGCAGAAAATCCAGCTTTACAAACAGGTGTAAAAGAAGGAATGGTGATTACAATTCCTAAAAAATCTGGTTCTGTTGTGATTGAAGAAAATACGATCAATTATGTTGTTCAGAATGGAGATTCGGCTTACGGAATTTTAGAAAAATACAACACAAATTTAGATGAATTATTGCGTTTAAACCCTGATTTGATCAATGGTTTAAAAGCTGGAATGACTCTTAAAATTCCATTGCAAAAAAATGCTAAAATCATCAAATACGGAACTGCAGGGAAGTTGAAACGTGCTAATGACAACGAAATTAATGTTGCGATTATGCTACCTTTTGATGTTGCAAATAATCCGCAATTGAAAAATTCGCAAGCGATGCAATTTTTTACTGGAGCTAAATTAGCGTTGACTCGTTTGGCGAAAAAAGGTAAAAATGTAAATGTAAAAGTGATCGACACGAAAAGCGTAAACTTACAAGATATTCTATCAACAACAGATTTCAGTAAAACAGATGCAGTTATTGGTCCGTTGAACACGTCTGATGTTACGGAAGTTGCGAATTTCTTTAGCAATTCTGGTATTGCTGTGATTTCGCCTTATGCAAATGACGATTCGTTAAATTCTTTCAATGATTTATTGATTTCTAATCCAAAAGATGAAGTAATTGCAGATCAAATCATCGAAGAAATTGGGAAAAACTTTGCTGGAGAACAAGTTTATTTATTAACAAATCGTGACGATCAAGAGTTAGCAAGTTATACGAAAAAACAATTAGAAAAACAGTTGAAAGCAAATGTTGTGATTGTAGATAGCGCAGCAAAAATTGTTCAACCACACGACAAAGTAAACGGCGAAGATTATTACACACCAATTATCACAGTTTTAGTTGGTGATGATGATAATTTGGGAAAACAATATTTAGAGAAATTAAAAACATTTAACAAAGACAATATCAAAGCCTTCGGGATAAAATCAGTTTCGGTTTATGATGTTTATAGTGCAGATAATGCGAAAAATATCGATGCGTTCCGCGAATTTGGTTTTGTGTTTAGTACTGCGCGATTAATCAATACAAGAGATACGGAAGTGCAAAGTGTGATCAAAGATTTCAAGGAAGTTTATTGTGAATTTCCGACGCGTTACGAGCAATTAGGCTACGATGTAACGTATGATATTGTGGACAGAATGAATAATAAAGGTGATGTTACCAACAATATTACAACAGAAAATACACGTTTGGCATCGAAGTTTGCATACAAAAAAATAAGCGGAAGTAAAGCTTATACGAACGATGCTAGCCGAATTGTTCGTTTACCTAAAAAATAATTTTATCAAAAATTATATACCAAAAAGCGATGCTAAATTTTAGCATCGCTTTTTTCTTTTTATCAACATTTTGAATTAAAACCTTGTATTGAACGGATTTTTTCTAAATTTGACTATGCACAAACTTAAAGACAATTTACTCGTAAAAGTTATTCTAGCCATTGTACTCGGAATTGTACTCGGTGGAATTATCCCAGAAGCTGTTGGTCGTATTTTTATGACTTTCAATGATTTTTTTAGCGAATTACTTAACTTTTTAATTCCATTAATCATTGTTGGATTAATTGTTCCATCAATTGGGAGATTAGGACAAACAGCCGGAAAATTATTATTAGCAACTGTTTTAATCGCTTACGGATCAACCATTTTTTCAGGATTATTAGGTTATTCTGTAAGTATGTCTGTATTTCCAAGTTTATTAGAAAATCAAACTGGTCAAATTAATTTAGCAGAAAAAGCCAAAGAATTTGCACCTTACTTTTCAATCGAATTTCCTCCATTATTTGGTGTAATGCCAGGTTTAGTTTTTTCATTTCTTTTCGGAATTGGATTATCACGATTGAAAGATTCGACTTTTGGAAAATTTGCAGATGATTTCGAATCAATTATTACGTATTTAATTCAAAATTTAATCATTCCACTATTACCAATTTTCATTTTCGGAATCTTCTTGAACATGTCATATTCAGGACAAGTGGTAACAATTATGAATGTATTTTTGAAAATTATTGGTGTAATTTTCGTGCTACATGTTTTCTTGTTAGTGCTTCAATTTACAATTGCCGGAATTATTGCAAAAAAGAATCCTTTTACTATGTTGAAATTGATGTTACCCGCCTATTTCACAGCATTAGGAACACAATCTTCGGCGGCTACAATTCCTGTAACAATTGCGCAAGTAAAGAAAATTGGTGTTCGCGACGAAATTGCCAATTTCGCAGTGCCTTTGTGTGCAACAATTCACTTATCTGGTTCGATGTTAAAAATCGTTTGTTGTTGTTTAGCATTGATGTTAATCCAAGGAATAGAAATTGATTTTGTTCAATTTTTAGGATTTATGATGATGCTTGGAATTGCGATGGTTGCAGCGCCTGGCGTTCCTGGTGGAGCGATTATGGCAGCGATTGGAATTATTGCTTCGATGTTAGGATTTAATGCAGAAAATCAAGCATTGATGATTGCACTTTATATCGCAATGGATAGTTTTGGAACAGCAGGAAATGTAACTGGAGATGGAGCTATTGCTGTAACGTTGAATAAATTATTCAAGAAAGAAGTTCAATAAAAAAAATATTAACCCAAATAAAAAAAGAGTTCCAAAAATATTGGAACTCTTTTTAGTTTTAAGAATATTTAAATAAATGAAGAATGTTTTTTTTATTGTATACCGATTCCACCACCGTTTTGCTCTGTTTTATTTTGCTGAGCTTCGGCTCTTGATTTAACTTTTCCTCCGAAATTGTATGTAAATCCTAAGTAAGCTGTTTGAGATTCCCAGTTAAAGTTTGCATATCCATAATATGGATCATCCATATGAACTCTTGCTCGCATCGTTTTGAAAACATCATTAACACGAGCTGATAAAGCTGCTTTTCCGTCCATAAACGTGTAACGTAAGCCTAAATCCATTCGCCACATTTCTAACATTTCTCCTTGCAAAAATTTAGTTTTGCCTCTAAAGAATCCAAATTGTTGTAAACTTAATTTTTTAGATAAATTATACGTATTATTCATACGAGCAGAAAATACATTTGCTGTAATTTTCTTGTGATCATTTTGCATCTCAGAAGAAGTGAAATCTCCTGCCAAATAAACATTCATCCATTTAGCCAATTTATAATTCCAGCTTGCTTCAACTCCAAATTTATTTACTTTATCGTAGTTCAAATTGTACTGAATAATTGCTGACTCGATATCTTCATCCTTTTTGAATGATTGAATGATATTATCTTTTACACTTCTGTAAAATAAATTCGCAGAAATAGAACCTTTTGTTAATTGTTTTAAATAACCAATTTCATAAGAATCTGTATATTCTGGACGAAGATTTGGATTTCCTTCGCTCGACATTAATGCTGTTGAATATTGAGGAACTGGAGTTAATTGATAAATTCCTGGTCGATTAATTCGTCGGCTATAGTTTAATGATAATTGCGCTTTTTCAGTCAAATCATACGTTAAGAAAGCCGAAGGAAATAAATCTGTATAATCTTTTTTCAGAGTTCCTGCTTCATTTGGTGAATAAAACCAATCTGCATTATCTTCAACACGCTCTAAACGTAATCCAACTTGCGCTCCAAACTTATTAAATTTCTGTTTGTAATTTGTATAAGCAGAATAAAACGAACGATCGAACTGAAAATCTACTGACGGATTGTATATATTTCCATTAAGAGGATTTGTTAATTCTTTAGTAGAATCCATATCATTATCATTAGACTCTTTACGATATTGAATTCCTGCTTCTAATTTTCCTGCATTTTCAATTTGATTGGTATAATCTAAATTAATACGAGTTGTTTGCGTTTTATCGTAACGATATTCTTGATAAAACTCGTCTTTTGGAAATGTATTTAAGTAATCTCTGTCATCATCCTCTTTATTAATCGAATAAAATGCATCTAAAACAAGATTGTGATCTTTTTTATTGAAATCTAATTTGTAATTCAAACTATAATCAGAACTTCTTGAATCTGACCAAATATCATTTCTATTTAATTTATTAAAATTAGTTTTTAAAACATTTGTATTGATTAAAGCAGCATGATCTCCATCCCACTGATTTGTATAAATCGTTAAAGCATTTTTATCATTGATAAACCAATCGAATCCTGCTTTATACGATAAATTTCTATTTTTTGTATTTTGAATATCAAATAATTGATCAATTCGATCATCATAATTACGACCAATACCATTTTGTTTTGCTGGACGATCAGCGTAATTAATATTTCCAAATAAATTGAACTTTCCTACATTCACATTTGTATTCAATGATGTATTGAAACGGCTTTTCTTCCCTTGTTCATAACCTGCAATCAACCCAATATTATAACCTTTTTTAGTTCCTTTTACCAAAACAATATTGATGATTCCAGAATTTCCATCCGCTTCATATTTTGCTGAAGGATTGGTAATAATTTCGATTCTTTGAATTTGATTCGAAGGAATTTGCTTTAACAATTGCGCTGCTGACTGAGAAGAAGGTTTACCATCTACAAAAACTTTTACATTCTCGTTTCCTCTTAATGACAATGCTCCTGTTTGTTGATCCACATTTACAGACGGAATATTATTCAGAACAGAAGCAGCATCAGATCCAGCAGATACCAAATCGTTCCCAACTTCAACAATACGTTTATCAATTTCATTACGATATTGAGAAGTTTGCGCACGAACAAATGCACCTTTCAGTTCTACGGTTTCCGCTTTTTCTACTTGTAAAATGATGTTACCTAAATTTAATTCACCTCCTTTTACCTCTGCAGTTGTTACAGATTGTTGATAACCAAATTCTGTAATCACCAAACGATAATTTCCGTCTTCCAAATCTGGAATCTCAAATGTTCCGTCTTCATTTGCATACACTTCATCGAATAATTCTTTTGAATCTGCTTTATAAATCTGAATTGCAGCCATACCAACCGCTTCATTTTTTGCATTTTCAATCTTTCCTTTCACAGGATGTTGTTCCTGCGAGAATCCGTAAATAGAGCAAACGGAGAAAAGAATAGCTAAAGTAAATTTGTTTAATTTCATAGTTAATATTTTTTAACAGTACTATGTTTTACATAATACATAATAAGAGTTGTCCGTACTTTTTCCTAATTAGACGTTTTAAAAAATGTTTTGTTACAAAATTTTTAAACTTTTTTTTAAATTTTAAAGTACTATGTTTTACATAATAGGTAAACCCAATTGTTGGATGATTTTATTAATAAGACGCAACAACTTCAAAAATGTTACAAGAATTTTTAATTTTTTTTTAAAATTTTTTTCCTCGGCTGAAAAACTTACATTTATCATTCAATTAATATTAATCAAAAAATTGCTAAAACATTGAGTTCAATTGTCATATTAGGTGCAGGAAATGTTGCGTTTCACTTAACTCGTGCATTAATCGAAAACACTTGCAATGTTCGACAAATTTTCAATAGAACATTAGAACATGCTAGAGAAATCGGAGAAGCAAATAGAATTTCGTATACTGATAAAATTTCTGAAATAGAAAAAGCAGACATTTATATTATTGCAAGTGCCGATTCTGGAATCGAAGAATTCTCTCATTATATTCCGTATGATGATGTTTTGGTTGTTCATACTTCTGGATCCTCTCCAATGTCTGTTCTGAAAGGCGATTACCGAAAAGGCGTTTTTTATCCATTGCAAACTTTTTCGAAAGAAAGAACAATGCGTTATGATAATATTCCATTTTTCATCGAAGCAGAAAATCCTGAAGATTTGAAAAAATTGAATGAATTAGGAAATCGTATTTCAAACGAAGTTCACGAACTAAATTTTGCAAGTAGAATGCAAGTACATATGACAGGTGTTTGGGCAAATAATTTTGTCAATCATTTATATTATATCGCTGGAAATATTTGTGAACAAAACAATGTTCCGTTCGATGTTTTGTTGCCTCTTATACAAGAAACAGCAAATAAAGTAATCGAAATGAGTCCTAAAGATGCGCAAACTGGTCCAGCAAAACGTGGAGATCAAGTCATTGTTGATCGTCATTTAGAGGCCTTACAAGATGATTCGAGATTATTACAGATTTACCAAATATTGACAGATTCAATCAAACGAGTTTACGAAAAATGATAAGTTATAAAGAAAAACTAAATAACATTAAAACCGTTATTTTAGATGTGGATGGAGTTTTGACAGATGGAAATTTAATTTTATTACCAACTGGCGAAATGGTGAGAACAATGAATACGCGCGATGGTTATGCGATGCAATTAGCCATCAAACAAGGAATACGAATTGCAGTGATTACTGGAGGAAGAGATGAAGCTGTTGTAAATCGTTTAAAATATTTAGGC
>NZ_DKHL01000027.1:0-5519 GCF_002453775.1 Empedobacter sp. UBA6745 | reverse complement strand
TTTATCTTAGAATGCTCAGCAACCGTTTTAAGGAGGTTTTTTTGTTTTTACGTGAAACCGTAATTTATTGTTAAAAGGTTGTTGTATGTTTGGAATAATATTACGGAACTAATGCTATATTAATTTCGTGAAAAAACATGTTATATCCAATTTTATGAACTACATCTCTACAAAACAAAATCAACAATCAATGATTGATTTACTAAAAGCACAAAGAATTGCTTATAGTAAATGTAAAAGTTATCAAATATTCGATACTGTATCAATATTAATTGCCATAATTACTCCAATCATTGGTTTTGCTAAAAATAGTTCTCTAGATGTTTTAACAGTTATTGGTGTAATTTGGACAATATTGTATTTAGTTTTTGATACTATTAGAAAAAGCAAATTGTCTGTAGGTGCAAAAATACAAGAACAATTTGATACAGAATTATTCGATATGCAGTGGAACAATATTTTGTGTAGGGAAAAAATTTCTGTAGATACAATAACTGAATTGTCTAATGAATATCAAGATAATGATTTACAAAATTGGTACTCTCAAGAAATAACAACTGACTTAGATAAAAATATTGCGGTAATGTTATGTCAAAGAATTAATCTGTCGTGGGAAAATACACTTAAATATAAATTTTCTAAAACATTACTAATTAGTGTAATTCTGTATTATGCTATCTTCTTTGTTATAGTAATCTCTATAAATTATGGTATTTATGATACTATGAAAATACTTTCCCCTACAATACCCTTTTTAGTATACGGAGTACAAAACTTTTACAATGTTAAATCTCAGAGAGATACTAAAAAGAACATAATTCAAGACATTGATAATGAGTTAATGAATTATTCTAATACAAGATCATTACCATCAGATACAATTTTAAGAAATATACAAAATGTTATTTTCAACGAGAGAAATAGTATTGAAAAGACACCAGATTGGTTTTACAAAATATATAAACAAAAATTTGAAGACCATACAGATGAAGTAATTAGAAATATAAAAAACAGCTTTTAATGTCAGTATTATCACATTTAACAAACTTATCAAACACTATTAAAATACAAGATTCAGAAAGGTTTAGTATTGATAGATCAATTAATAATTTAAGTACAAAAGTTGGAAATCACCTGTATAATGTTAAAAGAAAATTTGTCTTCGGTTCTTATGATAGAAAAACAATTTTAAAAAGATATTATGATTCTAGTTCAGACGTAGATTTTATGATTGTTTTCTCTGATGCAAATTCTTATACGCCTCAAACAATGATGAATCGTATAAAAACATTTGTTCAAAATCAATACTCACGTAGTGAAATTTACCAATCTTCTCCCACAATAGTTTTAGAATTAAATCATATTAAATTTGAATTAGTTCCAGCTTATGAAAGTTGGGGTACACTTTACATTCCTGCTCCTGCTTCATCTTATACAAGATGGATTTCTACTAATCCAAATCAAATAAAAAATGATTTAAATAATTGTAATCAATTAAATAATTATTTAATACGAAAAGTTGTTAGGTTATTAAAATATTGGAACGTAAAAAATAATAAAGTGTATAGTTCTTTTGAACTTGAAAGTAATATTACAGGAACCACTTATTGGTTTTGCATTAATCTCAAAGATTATTTATTTAAAGCTATAAATAATTTGCCAACATATAATTTACCAGATTACAAACTTGTTAAAGTAAATCGTTTAAAATCTAAAATAGCTGAAGTATTAGAATTGGAAAGAACTGGATTTCTACTAACTGCAGAATCAAAAATTAAAGAAGAATTTTAAAACTGCTTATAACATCGGAAACTGTTGCACAACTCCAATTTTAGCTACAAAAACACAATATAGTACAAATAACAACCTCACTAAGTGTTTTAAGCGAGGTTTTTTGTATTACACAACAAGGTGTAAAATATAGTTTTTTTTATATATTTGAGTTTAATTTTACGAAATTTTTCTTATTATTTATTTCGTAAATTACGATGTTAGCGAAATACTTTAAGTATAAACATCCAAATTATTTAACATCCAAATATAGTACATATCCCAAAGCTTATTCTTATATTTGTAAAAAAAATACAAATTTTAAAATAAGAAGAAATGATTGAAGAATTTAATTTCGGAAACTTTTGGTCATTTAAGGATGAACAAACCTTAAATATGACTGCTGCAAAAATTAAATCATTTCATCCGTCAATTGATAAGCGTAATGTAATTGAAATTGATGATAAAATGTCATTAATTAAATCCAAAGCAATTTATGGTGCAAATGCTAGTGGTAAAAGTAATATTATTAAAGCATTAGTTACTTTTATTCGTATTGTAACATCATCTGTAAAAGACGATAAAATTTTAAATATTATTGAGCCTTTTAAATTATCAGTAGATAAATTAAAAGAGCCAACTTTTTTCCAATTGGTATTTAGAATTAAAAATATAAAATACAGATATGGATTCGAGGCAGATGAAAATTGCATTAAAAGTGAATGGTTATTCTATACTCCTAATAAACGAGAACAAACTTTGTTTATTAGAGAAGAACAAGAAATTCTAGAAGTCAATGATAAGCATTTTGAAGAAGGCAGTAAATTCATTTCGTTACTTGACGACGATGAAAATACTATTTTTAGAACTAATTCTTTGTTCTTAACATCATTAGCTTCATTTGGCTTTGGTAAAATGTCTAAATCAGTAATTAAAGCAATTTCTTCAATTATTGTGATCAATGGTTTAGGGCATAGTGGTATGTACTCAGCTGCTGGTGATGCATTGGATGATTTAAATAAAAAGAAATTTATTTTAGACTTTTTAAAAAATGCTGATACGGGGATTAATGATATTGAAAATATTGAAATAACTAAAGATAATTTACCAGAAGATGCTGATGATGATTTAAAAAAAGAATTTAAAAAGGGAAATATCATCGTTTCTAGTCGTAGTCAATATGAAGGAAATAAAAAAGTTGGCAACGTTCCATTTGTATTAAGTGGACAAGAATCAGAAGGAACTATCAAAATGTTTGAATTAAGTCCATTCATCTTTAATGCATTAAATGAAGGTCGCACTTTAATTATTGATGAATTTGATTCAAGATTTCATCCACTTTTAACTAAAAAAATTGTTGAACTTTTCAACTCTGAATCAAATAAAAATTCACAATTAATTTTTACAACTCACGATACAAATCTCTTAAGTTCAGAAATTTTACGAAGAGACCAAATCGACTTTGTAGAAAAAGACAAATATGGTGCAAGTCATTTATATACTTTAGTTGAAATTAAAGGTGTTAGAAACAATGCATCTTTTGAAAAGGATTATATTCAAGGTAAATATGGAGCTATTCCATTCTTAGGTAATTTTTCATCTCTATTAAATTTTGATTATGCCGAAACCAACTAGAGCTGTAAAAAAGACAGATAAGAACAAAGCTTGGAATAGAAAAGCTAAACCAAGTAGTTATCAAATAGAAACTATACCGATAAGAAAATCTATTTTAATAGTTTGTGAAGGCCAAACTGAAAAATTATATTTTGAATCATTTCCAGTTCTAGGTTTGAAGGTTGAAGCTGTAGATTTGGGAGGTCAATCAAAAACTAAGCTAGTTGATAGCACACAAAAAATAATAGAAAGCTCAGAATATGAATATGATGAAGTATGGTGTGTATTTGATATGGATTTTAAAAATGGTGCTGATGAATATGCTGATTTTGACAATGCAATTGAAAAAGCAAATACACTAGGTAACGAAGTTGCATATTCAAATGATTCTTTTGAATTATGGTTTTATTTACATTATAATAAAATCGAAGCTCAACAATTAAGAACATTTTATTATGAGCAATTGAGCCAAAAATTTGGTATTAATTACGAAAGAGAAGGAAAAAAATATGCATTTTGTCAAAAAGTTTATTCTATTCTATTAAATGATGAACATGCCTCTCAAGAAAGAGCAATCAAAAATGCTGATGAGTTATATGAGAGTCAAAAACATTTGATATATCATAAACAAAATCCAGTTACAACAGTATATAAATTAGTACAAACTCTGAATGAGAATGTAAGAAAATAAGTTCTTCCGCTAATAACTAAGCTTTCTTCTAGCCCGGAGGGGATGAGATGTTTTGCAAAATTATTTAAGACAGAAAATAATAAAATATAAACCTCGCTTAAAAACTCTAGCGAGGTTTTTTTACATTAATAACTAAAAATATAGTTAGATAATTTAGATGATTCCCTAAAAATCTGATTTATATGCTAATACTTCTGGGTTGTTTTTTATAAAAGATGTTACTGTTAATCTATGGACACCTAATATGCGACCGATGGCACTGTATGAAACATTCTTTTCTAATAACTCTTTAATTTGTTTTTCTTGCCCTGTTAATTTCGTTTTAGACGACTTTCTGCCTTTAGGGCGTCCAAGTATAACACCTTCTGCTTTTTTGCGTGCTAAAGCTTCTTTGGTACGTTGAGAAATTAAATTACGTTCTATTTCAGCAGAAAGACCAAAAGCAAAAGCTAATACTTTTGAATTAATGTCGCTACCTAATCTGTAATTATCTTTAATAGTCCATACTTGTATGTCTCTATTCATACATTCGTTTAGTACCCCCATTATCATTAGCAAGTTACGTCCTAAACGAGATAATTCGGAACATACTAAAATGTCGCCAGGCTTCATTTTTTTTAATAATTTACCTAATTTACGATCTTCTACTTGCTTGGCTCCTGATATTGTTTCTTCTATCCATTTGGTTACGAATAATTGTTGATTATCGCAGAACTGATTGATCTCGAATCGTTGATTTTCTACTGTTTGTTTGTCTGTACTTACTCTGATGTATCCGTAAATCATTCTTCATTTAATTTGATGCAAAAATGATGAGAAATTGTCTAAAAAAAATAAAGACTATTTTTTTATACAGAAATGAAACTACTTTAATTATTCAATAAAAAACTGATTAAAATAATCGACCTATTTTACGAGGCAGGGACATCAAAAAATACAGTTATGATTTTGCTGATTTATGGTTAATTACGTCCCATAATGGGATCAAAGAAAAGGGCATAAAACCAATAGATATAAATAATTACCCTGCGATTAAAGCACATTTAGATCAATTTTATTCTCAACTTGAAAAAAGATCAGATAAAGGAGATACACCTTACAACTTAAGGAACTGTGCTTATATGGACGATTTTTCTATACAAAAAATTATATATCCTAATATGACAAAATTTTTACCTTTTGTATATGACTTAGATGGTGTTTATGTAAATCAAAAATGTTTTATTATCACAGGTGAAAATATAGCTTATCTGACTGCATTTTTTAATTCTAAAATTTTTAAATGTTGTTTTAAGGATAACTTCCCAGAACTTCAAGGGGGAACTAGAGAATTAAGTAAGATTTTTTTTGAAAAAATTAAAGTATTAGAAGTTTCAAATAATATCAATTATGAAATTAATGTACTAATTGATAAATACAGAAATAATGAAATTAAAACAGATGA
>NZ_DKHL01000028.1:4488-9632 GCF_002453775.1 Empedobacter sp. UBA6745 | reverse complement strand
ACGTTTAGGACGCAAGTGATTATAAATATATATATATATATAAATTCCATGAAAGTTACTGTCAATCCCCATATATATTTCGCGGTCAAACCGACACTGATGATCTCAAGATTGTTCATACCGGAATGTTTTCGCTGTAGCGATAATAACCGCTCTGTAAATATATTTCTCAAAACTTCCAATATTCTTTAGTAATTTGCTCTAAAGTTGTTCATTAAAATCCTTTTGTCATGTCAATTTACTGATTATCAGAACAATGAACATATTTTTATATGATATTTTTAATCCTAAGTTATAACCCACAACAGGTTATACTCAAGAAAATAAAAATATTGACATTAACATCTAAGAACAAGACTATCTGTATACAACAAATGCAAAATTATTATGAATTTACAAATATCAAGAATAAAGACTTACATAATTAATCTTAAAGAAAGATGCGACCGTTTACATCATATCAAACAAGAATTCGAAAATCGACAAGAATTTGAGCTTACTTATATAGAGGGAATTAAACATGCTGTTGGCTCTATTGGGCTTATGGAATCTTTTAAGGAGTGTATTAAAGATGCAAAGGCTAAAGGTTTGCCAGTAGTTTTAATATGTGAAGATGACCATACGTTTACAACTGCCTATACATGGGAAAAATTGAAAGCATACATATTATCCGGAATATATGACCATTTTGATATTCTTTTAGGAGGTGTAAGTGGATTTCAAAATGCAATACCTTATAACGAAAACACATTTTGGGTAGAGAACTTTAGTGGTGCTCAATTTACTATTGTATTTAATAAATTCTTTGATAAATTTCTAGAGATTGACCTTACACCTACACAACATATGGATATCGAATTAAAAAACTACACGGATAATATTTTTGCAATATTTCCACAAATTTCTATTCAGAAAACCTTCGGGTACTCTGACGTAACAATGAAAAATAACACAATAAACGTTGAAACCTATTTTAAAACTTCAGAAGAGCGATTTAAAAAAATTCTAATTATAGAAGGCTATTATAGAAGATTAAATAACCAATGTATGGAAGAAGATTTAGATTTTAGTATCCCAACCTATATCATGCCATTACAAACTCTATATGATAATGAACGATTAAAAGCAGAGTTTAAAGACAAGAATGAGTACAATTTAAAATTTGTTCCACTTGTTAAAGTANNACCTATTGATCGATTAAATACATTGAAAAACATTGTTAGGGAGGCACAAATCGCGGACGAAGATTTTATTCTTGTGTGTGATGACAAGCATACTTTTACTAGTGATTACAGTTTCTCTGAGTTTAAAAAAGCAATTATAAAAGCGTATTATCTTAATACTAAAATGTTGTTGTGTGGATTTTTGGGAGAAGGGAATAACATCTTATTTTTAAACAGTAGTCTTTTTTGGTTAGATAGTTTTTCAAAATCATCCTTTTTAGTATTATATAAAAGCATTTATCAGAATATATTAGACCTCGTTCCTGATAATACTCTAAGTTATGAAGACCAACTTTCCTCTATAACTAGCAATAAACTCTGCTTATTTCCAATTATATCGGCTTCTCGAAAAGATAGCGATATAGAAAATCAAATACTTACGCACTATGATCCATGGAATCCCACCTACCAATTGAATAAGGAAAGAATAGAAAAATTATTAAAAAAAAGTAAAATACTAGGCATGATTTGATCTCTCGCCAAAAAACTGGAGGATTTAAATATAGAGAATTGGCGATAAATTACTAATTTTTAAAAGGGAGGAAAACCAATGAAAAACTACGGGGAAGGGTTCCCAGCCGTTACCGCGCCGCCGCACATCATTCCTACAAGTCTACTTCTTCCAATTTACTGAATGATAGGGTATCGACGTTATCGCTGATGCATTATAATGTTCATTTGCAACTTAAAAGTTTATCGATTAAATATCAAACTCTTTGTCAAATTATTCAATATCCGTCTAAAAATAGATTTATCTTCTGTAATAATCATACCATCGCCAAATAATCCAGGCTTAAGTTGGATCAATGGATTAAAACCCGCAGTGTCAAGACTAATGGTCGTAAAGAACACACTATCTCGAATCGGAATATCTGAAATATATTTCACTTTTCCATTTAGATAACCATATTCTTCAGAGGGATAGCCGTTCACTTTAATCAATACTTTTTGACCTTTCTTTACCTTAGCCGAAGCAAGCTGAGGCAATAATATTTCTCCATAATATTTCTCGCTTTTAGGATTGATATAAAATAATTTTTGTCCAATTGCAACCTGCTGGTTGATCTGTAAGAATTCGCCATAAATCAATTTTCCACCAACCGGGCTAGTCATGACATATTGTTTTTTCCAATTTTCAGCTTCGCTGATAAAGCTGTTTAAGGCTTGTATAAATTTTTTTTGTTCTTCCCCAATCTGGTTTTCAATCTCCGCCAGTTCTTTATTCTTAGACAAGATATTTACTTCATAACTGATCAAGTTATTTTCCATTTGTGGAATCATCTGACGCTTAGCGAGCAATAAGGATTCTTTTTGCTGCAGTTCGAACGGACTAATCACTTTCTTTTCCGCCAATAGCTGGTACTTTTCATACTCCTGTTCAGCCAGTTCAAGTTGCTTCTTCTGTAATTCAAAAGACTGATTATTCTTTTTATATTGTTCTTTGAGATTTGTAACTTCCTGATTAATTACAGACTTGCGCTTTTGATAGATCCCATGGTCACGCACTGAAATATAGCTCAAGTAAGAAAGATAAAAGTTCTGATAGGCTCCTTGCAGTTCTCCGAGATTGAGATTTTTCGGCTCGATCAATGCTTCCAAATTGTAAGTGGTGTTAGGATCCTGGCGTATCTGTTGCAATTTATCCAAAAGAATAATAATCTGATCGTGATCTGCAGTACTTTCGAGATAAGCCAATGGACTGCCAGCTTCTAGCCACTCGCCATCTTTCTTTAAAAGTTTAACTAAACTTCCGTTAACTTTAGCGGCAAGAACTTTCGGGGCATCCATTGTATTAAACCTGACCTTACTATCGACAGTTTCTGGATAGCGTATAAAAACAGACATACCCAAAATAATTAATACGGTCAACAGGATAAATGTGATTCCTCTTCTTAAAAGCCAGGAAGGTGGTTTTGCAATAATATCCTGTAAATCCTCTGAATGGATGTCTGATTCTATAATTGAAGATTCTTTCATAGCTGTTTAATCCCCCAATTCCAATTGGTTTCTTACTAACTCGAAATATTTCCCTTTTGACGCCGTGAGGTCCGCGTGTGTACCTTGTTCAACAACATTTCCCTTTTCCAATACAATAATATTATCAGCATTTTTTACTGTACTAAGTCTATGTGCCACGACAATAACCGTCCTTTCTTGAAAGAAGCGATTAAGTTTCTCTATAATAACTTTCTCATTGTTAGCGTCAAGGGAATTAGTCGCTTCATCTAAAAATATAAACTCCGGCTCTTTAAACACTGCTCTGGCAATCATCAGTCGCTGCCGCTGCCCTTGGCTCACACCTTTGCCAGCGGTACCGATTTTTGTTGCCAAACCAAACGGCTGCTCTGCAATAAATTCATTTAGATTGGAAATCTCGATAGCGTTTTCCAATCTTTTTCTATCCGGGAACTCTTCATTGACAGTAATATTACGTTCTATAGTATCGGCATACACATAATTGTCTTGTAATACCGCACCACATTTGTCTCTCCATAGAGAGAAGTCAAACTGTTCCAATCGCTTTCCCCCGATCAGAACTTCTCCCTCTTCATATTCATAAAATCTTAGTAGTAATTTAAGAATCGTTGTTTTCCCGCTACCACTAGTACCCACAATTGCGGTAGTTTTTCCAGCAGGAAAATGTAAGTTCAACCGGCTGAAAATAGGTTCATTTCCCGCTCCGTAGTAACGAAAAGTTAGGTTACGGATCTCAATATCCTTATTTGCTGGCAAGCTGTTCAAATAGTACTTTTTCACATCTTCTTCGTCTTCGGTCTCATAAATTTCGTTGAGCCGTTCCATGCTAATCTTGGCATCCTGATAAGATTGCATAAAGCCGAGCAGCGACTCTACCGGGCTACTGACCATCCCGACGATATACTGAACGGCCATCATCCCTCCAAGAGTCATGTGGCCATCTATAACTGCCTTCGCACTGATAAAGGTGATAATTATACCTTTGATTTGATTAATAGCCATAGAACCAATGGATTGGTATTGAGACAGTGCCAAGCTTTTTACTTTAAATTTAAAAAGCTTGGCTTGCAGGGCCTCCCAGCCCCAACGCCTTTGCTTCTGTGCATTGTTGAGTTTTATATCTTTGATACTCTGAATCATCTCGACCATATAGGTCTGGTTTTCGGAAGATATTTTAAATCGCTTATTGTCCAGTTCACGTCTATACTTCATAAAAAATAAGATCCATAAGGTATAGAGCACCGTCGCTGCAAAGAATACCAAGAATATGATTTTGTTATAAACAATGAGAAGAGCACCGAAGAACAGCATATTAATTATGGAAAACAGTGTGTTTAACGTGTTACCCGTTAGGAAAGTTTCAATCCGCTGCTGATCGGCCATACGCTGCATCAGATCTCCATGTGTTTTTATATCAAAGAAATTCATCGGTAACTTCATGATTTTGATCAAGAGATCAGTCAGAATGGAGATATTGACCCGCGTGCTGATGTGAAGCAAAATCCAGGATCGGATAAATGATACAGCGGTACTCCCAACAAACAACATTAATTGGGCAATCAGGATTAGATTGATAAAACTGATATTTTTGATATTGATTCCGATATCAACCACAGATTGTGTGAGAAATGGGGTAATCAACTGTAAAATAGTCCCCAGTACCATCCCTAGTATCAATTGGGTAAAAAGACGTTTATATTTATAGAAATATTTAAACATCTTTCCCCATTTTAGAGATGTGTCGGGCTCCTCCTCCTCTAGCTGATAAAATTCCGGACCTGGACTCAGGATCAATGAGAGCCCTGAATGTAGTTCCTTTGCCGAGTACCAGTTTTTCCCAAACTCCTTACTGTCATAGGTCACATGTCCGAGCGCGGGATCAGATATGTAATATTTATCCTTTTTTACCTTATATAGTACAACAAAATGATTCTGATTCCAATG
>NZ_DKHL01000028.1:0-4447 GCF_002453775.1 Empedobacter sp. UBA6745 | reverse complement strand
ATATAGACTGTCCATAGTATTTAAAGATCATGCGGAGACAAGTAGCGCCACAGTCCATTACATCCATCTGCTTATAATTGGGAAATTTTGAAATCATTTTATTGGCATTGGGTTTAAACCTTTACACACAGTATTATTTCTCCTTCAATAAGATTTGTAATATCCAATATAATTTAAATAGTGGTATTAAAATACTAAGTAAATGGTCTTAATCGATTACTCCAGCTTGACGTGATATATAAACACTCTATTTATAACAATAATATCATTTTACAACTTAATAAATATACATTTTTTCACCAAGTTAACAATAGGGAAAAATGAAAGAAACTGAAGAAGAGAAATAAATACCCGTACTATTGCGATTGATGGTAAATTGATATACCGATGAACCCGAAGTACTTTTTTGTTCTACAAAGGACCTTCTAAACGTATCTTGCAATAAATAGGTCTGGAATGCGCATATATGATAACGCGTATCAAGATCCATTAACTTTGAAATAACAGTTTGATCATCTTTTTCTATTTGTGTAATAGGACAATACTACGACTCATACAAATGAACTTACAGGCTCCGTGAATACAGATTCCCGGCCCTTCTATTTTGCCCCATCAACCAGCGTCCTTGCGTTCACTGAGCTTTAAAGCTTTTATTTTTACTGATAATTAGCAAAAGGTCATTATATTGTTGTTTTGCAAAATGTATTGACTTTTCGCGTGAGACGAATTGGAGCTAGGTAAACAATTGGTTATACCGTAAAAGAGGAATTGTCCAGACGATTTTATTCTCAGGAGTCTGAACAGTACTTAAGGCGGTTATTACGAGTTTGGATAAAACAAAAGGATAGACGAAAGAGAATTAAGTCGATACGATTTAAATTCTTGACTATGACTATTAGTAAACAATGCATTGGGGTAGGTATCTCAAAAGGGACATTCATAGCCTGTGTGTGTCAGCGTTCAGATGCTTTTAACTTTTCAAGGTCTTGTGCATCCATACCACTGTAATTTTACTTCCACTGCTAGAATGTGGGCACTGAAATACAAGTTCTCTACAAATATGCTTTGTAACCTTGCCTGATTAATATTTTTTAAGGATATTGACAATTAGATGTTCCGAAACATGTTCTTTTTCATAATATACAACAAACTAAATTAATTTTTAATTTGTCTAAAAAAACAAGTAAGTCTACTCGATAAATAGTCTTTTATATGAAATTTTAGCCTAAATAATAATTCACAACAGATTATTTTAATCAAAATTAATATCTTTATAGAGATAATACTTTATTAAGTATCGCTGTAATTAATTTTAAAGGCATAAAAGTATTATAAATAAACTTAAATATCGAATTTGATATCCAATATATTCAAAATGATAAAACATGCAGTAATTCTAGCAGGAGGAAATGGAGCAAGATTTTTTCCTCAGACAAAGGATAGATCAAAAGCAATGGTCTTGATTGATAGATTTCCTTTAATTACCTATTCGCTAGCACAACTAGCAAAAGTACACCAAATTTTCATAACTGTTGGCCCATTTAAAACAGAATTAATTTCCTATTGCTATCATAAATTCGGCGTCGCAAACTATATTATGACAGAAGGGAGAGGTAATTGCTGGTGGATATTCAATTCTATAGCGAAAGATCTTGACTGCCCAGTATTGGTGCTCCCTTGTGATTTAATCACTGAATTAGATACCCAATTCCTCTATAATGAATACAAACGATTAAATTCACCACCAATTATGCATGTGCCTATATTATGGAACGGAATTAATAAAGGTGATTTTATTGAATCAAAAAATTATTTAGTCAAAAAATTGAGCAAAGATCAAAAACTAAATTTATTTTGCTCAGGAATTCAAGTCATTAATCCTAGTCTTATAAATTCACTATTATCGGATAAAAAACATATTGAGAATTTTGAAGACTTATGGGATATCTTTATAACTACAAAACAGTTATATCATAGTGATATTTACCCACACATATGGTATTCAATTAATTCAAATTTCGAAAAAAATCACTTCTTAAAGAACCGATACAAATACTACGTTCTATGAAAAAAATAGTAATAACATTACCGGAAAATGTAGACTGTCAAAAATTTCAACATGACAATAGTTACGAAGATATTACTTCACAAATCTTGAAAGATTTTAATATTGATAAGTCTTACCATTTAGAACAATATGGATTTGCCCTTTCTCCTTCGGAAATTGCTACTTTTTTACTCCACATATCGGCTTGGACAAGATTTTTAGCTTCAGATGAAAACCACTGTTTAATCATCGAAGAAAATGTTAATTCTAATTACTTAAATTTTGAACCAGATTTCTTTGATTTATTGCCAGATGGCTGGGACGTCTACTTTCCTTATAGTGGGGATGGGATCAAGCAAAATCAGACGAAACTGCTTAATCCTAATAGCAGAGAATACTATGATGTCGAACCCTTTTTTTTTGGCTACGAATGGGGTAGTTCGATATATTTTCTATCAAAAAAAGGAGTAGAAAAATTACTTTTAAATATTAATACAATTAGACAAAGAGTTGAGGACGAAATATTTAAAATAGCAAAATTAAACACAATTGATGTGTATTTCTCGAATTATAATGAAACAATCAAAGATTATATCAAACCTAAAATCCATTTGGATAGAAATGCAATTATTAAAGAGGCCGTTTTAAATTATAACGTATGGACAGAAAAGGATTTCGTGATACTAAATAAATTACTGACCAAAATTAGTTCAGCAGCTGAAAAACTAGATATTAAACTAATATTACAAGGAGGTACTCATCTCGGGTACGTAAGACATGGAGGTATTATGAAATGGGACGACGATGTGGATTTGGGAGTATTGGCTTCTGAATTTGAAAATTTGAAAAATGAACTCCTAATTAATGGATGTCAACTAGTACAACACATTGAAGAAAAAACAAATACACCATTTTATAAAGCGTTTCTTAAAGAAGGTAAAGTTATCGACGGGTATGATTTTAAATTCCCGTGTATTGACTTATGGTTATATAACATTAAAGGCTGCGATATTATCTTTGAAAATGGAATTATCTGTAAAGATTCTGCTTTACATGATCCAAAAAAAATTATTTTTGAAGGAAACAATCTCTTCATTCTTCACAATTCTTTAGACGTACTTGATACTCGCTACAACGATTGGAGAACTAAAATAAGAATATATAGCTTTAGTCACGAGACGGAATCTGAGAGATTTCATGCGATCTCTACAAAGATAAAAGTCGATAAGGAAGGTAGAATAATATAAAAAAAATATTATCAAAATGAGAGCTGAAAATAAAATCATAAGAAGTCTTTGGATAGGAAGAGAACTGTCAAAAATCGAGTTACTTTGTATTTGCTCATTTTTAAAAAATGGCCATGAATTTCATTTATATTGTTATGAGGACATTTACAATATACCTGAAGGGGTTAAAATAAAAGATGCGAATGAGATTTTCCCTGCCAATGAAATTTTCTTAGACAGCATCGGATCATTGGCAGGATTTTCCGATATGTTTCGATATAAATTAATATATGAATATGGTGGCTGGTGGACTGATATGGATATAATTTGTCTCAAACCATTAGATTTTAGTCAAGATTTTGTATTTGCTACAGAACGTTTTAGATATCTTAATGAACAAGAATACTTAACGGCCAGTTGTATCTTTAAATCTCCCCCAAAATCGGAATTTTTATCGGATTTGATTAATTACATTGAAATAAACAAAAATACAATTACTCCTTTGCCTTGGTCATCTTTCGGTCCGAGATTATTACATCAAATTTTAAAAAATTATGATAGTAAACCATATATCCAGTGTCCCAATATATTCTGCCCTATAAATTGGGACGAGTTACATATTTTTTTTGAATCAGATTTTACAATTGACGAAACAAGTTGTTACACTATCCATCTATGGAATGAAATGTGGAGAAAACACAAAATCGACAAAAACTCTACATTCAACGAAAATTCTTTGATAGAAAATTATAAAAGAAAATTTTTAAATATGGTGTAACTTTTAATTTAGGCACAGAGCTTTGCGTAACCATGTTGTAGAGTTTTTAGCAAAAGGATTGTAGAGGAAACCTTTCAAAAGCAATCTGTTCTTTGGATGCAGTCAAAGAAAGATTTGATGTTCTTCCATACAGTAACTTTCACCGGTTAGTTTTTGATTTCGGCTCAGTAAGGAACGGACTAATAAGCGGAAGAAATCACTTTAAGGATCTTACTCTAGTAACTTCGTTTTTATCGGCGGTGATTATGATGAAACTATTTTCGAAGATCTGATTTATAAAGTTAAAAAATAGAAATATCTTTTCCAAAGAAAAAAGCAAAACAACACATAGAGTACAAAAAGTTAATTATCAGTAGTTTATTTATATCTTGAGAAGGTAGTATCTTTCTAACTGTG
>NZ_DKHL01000033.1:0-56498 GCF_002453775.1 Empedobacter sp. UBA6745 | reverse complement strand
TTTTTATTAAAAGCCTCAAGAAATAATCTTGAGGCTTTTTTTGTGGTTATACTTTTTTGTAAAAAGTACAATGTACAAAGTAAAATGTATTAAGTATAATGTAATTCTTACTTCAACGCATCTCCAAACTATGTTTTATAAAACAAGAAGCTTCCTTTTTACAACTAACTCAGAACTTACTACTCATAACTCTAAAACATGCTTATAATCCCCTCAAGGGGATATTGTTTAGAATTTTATTTTGTTAGCCTTAAATCTTACGTCTCATAACTTATCAATCAAAACTTATAACTTGAAAAAGATTCTTCACTCCGTTATCGCTACATTCTGAATGACAGTTTTTATTTTTGCTTACAACTTACAACTTACAACTCAACCCGCGTTAGGGATAGTAGTGGAAATCCTTTTGTAAGAATTGGATTTTCTGTAATCACCTCAATCTTCTTCTACAAAAGATTGCAACGCATAGTCCGACCGAAGGAACGCCCAAATTAATTTTTGTTAGGCACTATAAATTATTTGAAATTTATTAATTTATATAGATCATTTACTTTTTTAATAGAATCATTATCTAAATAATATAGGAAAAATAGGTTCTTGTCTATCTCAACAAAACCAGTAATCATATAAGATTTTTCGTTTTTTGATTCAATTAATAAATCAGGTTTATAATCATTGTTAATATCTAGCTCAACTATACCTTTTAAAGCATAAAGCTTTATTCTATCATTTATAATTGAATCGATGGGATTTCCTTTTATATTATAATTTACAATGGGTTTATGTATAAAGAAATCATCTGGAAAGTACATTTCTTCATATTTAGTATTTTCAAAATTATATACATCAGGACTCCGAAAAAATGATATTTTTTTCATCATTCTTTTATTAATTTCGATAATTTCTCCTAAGTTATATATCCTTATGATTGATTTTATTTTATCATCAATTGTTTCAGGATTGTATGTGTAATTTAAATTTACTTGCCTTACTTTATTTGATTTGGAATCGAAATTTACTGTAATATTCTTTAAGTTTTTATCGTCAACAATTGAAAACAAGTGAGAATTAAAAGATTTTAACGATTTAAATTGTGCATTATTTACAGGTGGAACTTTATAATAAAGTTCATTATAAGATTCAAATTGATAATTATTAAAAGTCTTACGAACTAAATATAAAGTATAAGTTGCAGAAAGTACCAATAATATAAAGGATAGAAATATAAATATCTTTTTCATAATTAATTATTATCGAAATATCAATTGTAGTAGCTTTCATAGATGCTTTTAAAAGTGTTATCCATTCATATTCATTATCCATAAATATATGAATAAAAAAGAATTACACATACAAAAAAAAGCCCAACCGAAGTTGAGCTTGTATTTATCCAAAATAAAATGAATCTCTATCATTTAGAAAATTGAAATGCTTTCGAGTTTTATCTTGTTCTTCTTTATCAATTTCGAATTGTAAAATTTCGGGATGATTGTTTATTGTTTCCAAATCTTGTCCCAATGTATCAAATAAATGTGAATCCCCTTGATACTGGAGATTATAGCCATCTACTCCAATTCTATTTACGCCAGCAACAAAAGCCATATTTTCGATTGCTCGTGCTTTTAGAAGTGAAATCCAAGCTTCTCGACGCGCTTTGGGCCAACTTGCGTTACAAAGTATCAAATCGTACGGATCTTCTTCTGTATTGCGAATCCAAACAGGAAATCGTAGATCGTAGCAAACAATAGGACGAATTTGCCATCCTTTATAATCTATCGTTACAATTTTATCCCCTGCAGAATATACCCCAGCTTCTTTTCCGTAACTGAACAAATGTTTCTTATCGTAAATGTAAATAGAGCCACTTGGACAGATGAAATAAAATCGGTTATAGTATTTATCGTTTTCATGCGTAGAAATGCTTCCAGCAATCGCAGAATTTAATTCTTTGGCTTTATGTTGCATCCATTCGAAGGTTTCTCCAAAAGGCTTTTGACCAATTTTTTCTACATTCATCGAAAATCCCGAAGCAAACATTTCTGGTAACAATATAATATCAGTTTGATGATTGGCTAATAATTCATCTAAATAAGCGTGATTAGCTTTTGCATCTTCCCAGATTACATCGTATTGTATTAATGATATTTTAAGTTTATTCTGAATTTCCATTGTTAATAAATTTTTGATCTAATTTTGGTTTATTAGATTGATTGATGATGTAATACATAAAGATAAATATAAAAAAACCAATAAACGAACCACCAACAGTATCAATCGCAAAATGACGCGATAAGTAGATTCTACTAATTGCGATACTCGGAAAATGGAGTGCGAAAAATAATTGTAACCATCTGTTTTTGGTTAATAAACATAATGTCATCGAAATTATTGCGGCTGTTAATGAATGCCCTGAAGGAAAAGTTGAAGCCATTTGTATCGCATAATCTTTGACTAGAATAATGTCTATTTTTTTCTGCGTAAAATAATATCCAGGACGTAAAACTTGTTCGAAATAGACATTCTTAAAGAAAACACTAATTGTTGTTGCAACTGCTCCAGAAACTAATAAATAATAAAAATATCTTCGAGTTGTTTTCCAAAATAGATAACCAAGAAGTATAAAAAATAAATAATAGGTTCCGAAATCGGTATAAAAAACAAAGAGTTTATCGAGATAATGATTGCTGTACTGATTGAAATGCAGATGTAATTCGTCGCGTCCATAATATTGCGTCATAGCAATTACAGCAAAATTGTAGATGAAAAATACGACAAAAAATGGCCAAATTCTTAGAAATAAATCTTTTTGTTGATTCATTTGAGTTGGGTTTTTAAATAAAATTTATGATGAGATTCCAAATAAAGTCTAGAATGACATTCATTCAAATTTAAGCAAAAAAAAACTTGACTAAATAGCCAAGTTTTAAAACGTTTTAATATTGTTTAAAAAAATTATTTTACTTTTTCTACGATTGCTTTGAAAGCTTCTGGATTGTTCATCGCTAAGTCAGCTAAAACTTTACGATTTAATTCAATTCCAGCTTTGTGGATAGCTCCCATAAATTTAGAGTAAGACAATCCGTGTAATCTTGCTCCAGCGTTAATTCTTTGAATCCATAACGCACGGAAATTTCTTTTCTTTTGACGTCTATCGCGGTAAGCGTATACTAAACCTTTTTCTACTGCATTTTTAGCAACAGTCCAAACGTTTTTTCTTCTTCCGTAATATCCTTTTGCAAGTTTTAAAACTCTTTTTCTTCTAGCTCTTGACGCAACTGCGTTTACTGATCTTGGCATAATTTTTAATTTTTTTGTAGTGGGCGAGATTGCTCTGCTTTAAGGCCCATCGACAGGGTTAATAATGAATTAATAAACCAAATAAGAACACGTTCTTATTTTAATCTTAATTGTTGTTTTACTGAATGAACATCAGCTTGATCAACTAAACCAGTTTGAGTTAAATTTCTCTTTTGTTTAGTCTCTTTTTTTGTTAGGATGTGGCTTTTAAAAGCGTGTTTTCTTTTAATTTTACCTGTTCCTGTTAATTTGAAACGTTTTTTCGCTCCAGATTTTGTTTTTAATTTTGGCATGATTACAAATATTTAAAATTAAAACGTTTTTTATTTTTTGTAAGATGATAAGAACCTAATTATTTCTTAGGTCCCATCATCATAATCATTCTTTTACCTTCAAGTTTTGGCATTTGTTCTACTTTTCCAACATCTTCCAATTCTTGAGCTAAACGTAACAATAAGATTTCTCCTTGATCTTTAAAGATAATAGAACGTCCTTTGAAGAAAACATATGCTTTCAATTTTGAACCTTCTTCTAAGAAAGATCTTGCGTGACGTCTTTTGAATTCGTAATCATGATCATCTGTTTGAGGACCGAAACGAATTTCTTTTACGACAACTTTCTGCTGTTTAGCTTTAAGTTCTTTTTCTTTTTTCTTTTGTTCGTATAAGAATTTTTTGTACTCTACGACACGACAAACAGGTGGAATGGCTTTTTCACTGATCATTACCAAATCTAAACCTTGTTCTTCTGCAAGTTCTAAAGCTTTAGCTATTGGATATACACCAGGTTCTATACCTTCTCCAACAACGCGTACTTCTTTCGCGTCAATCTTATCATTGATCTTGTGTTGATCTTCCTTAATTACTCTGGCTGGACCTCTGCCGCCTTTTCTTCTAATTGCGATAGTTATTCTGTTTTAAATTATTTTAATTTGATTTGTTCTTTCATGAAGTCGATAAATGCTTGAATCGTCATCTCTCCTAAATCACCTTCTCCGTGTCTTCTTACAGAAACTGTACCGTTTTCTGCTTCTTTTTCACCGATGATTAACATGAAAGGAATTTTACCGATTTCGGCATCACGGATTTTTTTACCAGTTTTCTCGTTTCTACTGTCAATCAGTCCGTTAATTTCTTCTTCGGCCAGCAAATTTAATACTTTTTCTCCATATTCCACATATTTTTCACTAATTGGTAAAATTGTGAATAAATCTGGTGTTAACCAAAGTGGTAAATTACCTGCTGTATTTTCTAACAAAATGGCAATGAAACGTTCCATAGAGCCGAATGGCGCACGGTGAATCATTACTGGTCTGTGTTTTTCGTTGTCTGCTCCAGTGTAAGTTAAATCAAAACGTTCTGGTAAGTTATAATCCACTTGGATTGTTCCTAATTGCCATTGACGTCCTAATGCATCTTTCACCATAAAGTCTAACTTAGGTCCATAGAATGCAGCTTCGCCATATTCTACAACTGTTGGTAAACCTTTTTCTGCTGATGCTGTGATAATTGCTTGTTCAGCTTTTTCCCAGTTTTCATCAGATCCGATGTATTTTTCTTTATTCTCTGGATCTCTTAATGAGATTTGAGCCGAATAATTATCAAATCCAAGATTTGTAAATACATATAAGACTAAATCAATTACTTTTTTGAATTCTTCTAATAATTGATCTGGTGTACAGAATAAGTGAGCATCATCTTGAGTAAATCCACGAACACGAGTTAAACCGTGTAATTCTCCTGATTGTTCATAACGGTAAACTGTACCAAACTCTGCATAACGCTTTGGTAAATCGCGGTACGACCATTGAGAAGTTTTGTAAATCTCACAGTGATGTGGACAGTTCATTGGTTTTAACAAGAATTCTTCTCCTTCGTTTGGCGTTTTAATTGGCTGAAAACTATCTGCACCATATTTAGCGTAGTGACCAGAAGTTACATACAATTCTTTTTGACCAATGTGCGGAGAAATCACCATTTCGTAACCCATTTTTTGTTGCTCTTTCAATAAGAAGTTTTCTAATTTTCTTCTCAAAGCAGCTCCTTTTGGTAACCAAAGTGGTAAACCTGCACCAACTTTTTCTGAGAAAGCAAATAAACCTAGTTCTTTCCCTAGTTTACGGTGATCACGTTTTTTTGCTTCTTCTAATAACTCAAGATATTCTGTTAAATCTTTTTGTTTTGGGAATGTAATACCGTAAACACGAGTCAACATTTTGTTTTTCTCGTCTCCACGCCAATAAGCTCCGGCAACATTCAAGATTTTTGTAGCTTTCACAATTCCAGTGTTCGGAATGTGTCCACCACGACATAAATCTGTAAAATTATCGTGAGTACAGAAAGTAATATCTCCATCATTTAAGTTAGAGATTAATTCTGTTTTGTATTCATTGTCTTTATACGTTTCTAATGCTTCTGCTTTCGAAACTGAATATAATTTGAATTCAGCTTTTTTCTTTGCATTCTCTAACATTGCTTTTTCTACTTTCGCAAAATCAGCTTCTGTAAATTTATCCTCACCAAAATCAACATCGTAATAGAAACCTTTGTCAATCGCAGGTCCAATTGTTAATTTAGCATTTGGATAAAACTCTAAAATAGCTTGCGCTAATAAGTGAGCAGATGAATGCCAAAAAGCTTTTTTACCCATTTCATCATTCCAGGTTAACAATTTGATCGTTGCATCTGTGGTGATTGGGGTTGTTGTTTCAACTTGTTGATCGTTTACTATAGCCGAAATTACATTACGTGCTAAACCTTCACTAATGCTTAGCGCCACGTCCATAGGAGTTACGCCACTCTCATACTGTTTTACACTTCCATCTGGAAGAGAAATGTTTATCATCTTACTTTTAGAATTTGTACTAAGATGCAAAATTACGAATTTTCTGTAAGTTGACGAAATTTTTGAAGAGTTGATTTTAGCTAAAATATTAAGTAAATAGTTGAGCTATTGTTTTGAATGAAATTATCTTGTTTTAGATAAAACTTATATTGAATTATTTTTTTATAAACTTTAAAATTTCGTTCGATTCTTTTGTTTTAATATAATAGATTCCAGCCGCTAAGCCTTGACAATCAATTGTTATATTTGATTGATTATTAATGCGAACCGATTGTATAATTTGTCCAACTGAATTGTAAATAAAAAGTATATTATTTTGAGCATTTAATTGAGTTTTATCAACTCCAATTATAATTTTATCATTCGTAATGTTTTCTGATTTTAACCAGATAAAAGGTTTTGATTCAATTGATTTTGTACTTAAATTCTCATGAATTTTAAATTGCATCACAATAGGTAAATGATCGCTCATATTGTACAAATTAGTTCGCAAAGTTTGTGAGTAGATACCTGTACAATCAGAATCTTTAACATCTTTATTCAAGCAATCTCCATTATTTCCATATGCTTTATAACTATCATTTACAAAAGAAAAACGTGTGCTTTTTTTGAAGTTTTCGCTCATCATAATAAAATCAAAACGATCATCCAAACCGCCACTTGCTCCTGCATTAGTTCCGCTTCCAAAACCTATGTTAGAAACGCGTGTACTTTGAGTGTGTAAATAACTAAAAGCTGGATTATCTTGCCAACTTCCAGGCGCATTGAGTGGATCAATCATCAAAATAGCATTTGCTGGATTGATGATTTCTTGATATGCTGGTTCTGATGAATTATAAAAATTAAAATCTCCAGCAAAAAGAACATATGTATTAGGTTGTGTTAATTTTTTCAAAGATTTTGTGACTTCTTGCACCATTTCCAAACGCATTTGACGATTTGCAGGTCCTGTACTCGATTTTAGATGCGCAACAAAAACTTCTAAATGAATAGGATCGTTTGAAGTAATATTTAATTGAAAAGAATATTGATTGATGTCACGATAAACTGTGGGGATTTTTTGTTGATTAACTAACGTCAATTTGCGTGTGTTATAAAAAACCATTGTTTGTAACGGATCATCTAATTTTGTTGTGTCAGCTACAAAAAGTGCGCGAGCAAATTTATCCGGTTGATTTTGCAAAGATGTATTTAAGATTAAATCAGCGCCATTTTCTGTTACTAATTCACAAATCATAAATAAATCTGGTTTGTATTCGTCTAAAATATCTCTTAAGATCAATTGACGATTTTGAGGAAGTGAATTCGGAAATTTGAACACATTATAAAACATTGTATTTAATGTTTCTTGCGAAAAAATAGAAACCGAAAGGATTAAAAATAAAAGGAGTAAATTTTTTTTCATGTCAATTGATTTTAGTTTTACACTTCAACTTTTTTTAAATCTAAGAAATTAATTTAGAATATCTTAAAGTTATTAATTATCAATTGAATAAAAAATTTTATTTCTGAAAACTGATGAATTTAAAAAGAATTATTTTAGTTAAATTATGGTGAGTTTTTAGATGGATTCAATAAATTATTTACTTGTATTGTTGATACAAAAAAAATCCAGTTCGAAAAGAACTGGATTTTTGAAATATTTTATGAACGTGCTCGTCTGAAATATAAAAACAAAGTTAGTAATCCGAAGACGATGTTTGGTATCCACGAGGCGACAAGTGGCGAAACATATCCTTTTTCGGAAAACGTAGACGTTGTTTGCGAGAAGAAAATGTAGACAAACGCTAACGAAATACCAACTGCAAGATTGATTCCGATTCCTCCACGACGTTTTTTAGATGAAAGCGATAGAGCCAAAAGTGTCAAAATAATAGTTGAAAATGGACCGCTCAAACGGTTATTTAATTCATTTTCGTATGTATTTACATTGGCCGAACCTTTTGCTTTTTGTTTCTGAATAAATTCATTCAATTCGAAGGTATTCATTGTTTCAGCAACATATTCTTCTGGTAAAATTTCGTCAGGAGAAGCTGGCAACTTCAAATTTGTATTGGCTTCGTAATTTAACTTTTCTGTTTTATCCTTGTTAATATCACGCGTGTAAACACTCATTAATGCATAAGTAGAATCTTTATCATTCCAATTAAAACTTGAAGCAATGATTTGTTTTTTCAACTCAGTCGAATCAAATTTTTGATACATAAAAGAACTTCCTAACTTTTCTGTTCTGTCATAACTATCAACAAAAACAAATTCGTCAGGAGAAATTTGCGAACCGATACGTTGTCGTTTATAATATTCTTCCTTGTCGTTATTACTCAATAAATGGGTGTATTGGTATTTATTTTTTTTAATATTTGCCCAAGGCAAAACCACATTTCCTACTACCAAAGCAGAAACAGCTAAAAATATAGCAACCCAAATATATGGAAGTGTAAATCGATAAAAACTAATACCACCCGAAAGTACACCTACAATTTCGGTTTGCATCGTCAGTCGTGATGTAAAATAGATCACAGTGATAAAAACGGCAATTGGTAAAAAGGTGTTAATAATCCAAATAGACCAATAAGGGTAAAATTGGGTTAAAGCCGAAAAAGCTGTAGAACCACTATCATTAATACGTCCTAATTTTTGACTAAGATCGACAATAACGGCGATAGTAGACAAAATCAAAACCATGAAGATAAAGGTTCCGATAAAGTTTCGGATGATGTATTTATCAATTATTTTCAAACTACAGACGTTGTTTTAATTGTGGAACAATTTGTTCTTTCCATTGAGCGAAATCTCCTGCTAAGATATGCTGTCTTGCAACTCTTACCAAATCTAAATAAAACGCAAGGTTATGAACAGATGCAATTTGTTTTCCTAACGCTTCGTTGGCATTGAACAAATGACGAACATAGGCTTTTGTGTAATAACTATCCACATAGCTTGTTCCGTTTTCGTCTAATGGTTCAAAACAATCTTTCCATTTTGCATTTTTCATATTCATAACACCATTCCACGTGAACAACATGGCGTTACGCGCATTACGAGTTGGCATAACACAGTCGAACATATCAACTCCTAAAGCAATACATTCGATGATATTCCAAGGTGTTCCAACTCCCATTAAATAACGAGGTTTGTCTTGTGGAAGAATTTCTGTTACGATATCCGTCATTTCGTACATCACAGGTTCTGGTTCACCAACAGATAATCCACCAATAGCATTTCCTTCTGCACCGAAATCCGCAATATATTTTGCTGATTCTTGACGCAAATCTTTGAAATCATTTCCTTGTACAATTGGGAAAAGCGTTTGTTTGTGATCGTAATATTCAGGATTATTGTTTAACCAAGTTCTACAACGCTCCAACCAACGATGTGTCACGTGCATAGCACGTTTTGCATCGTGATATTTTGCTGGAATTCCTGTTAATTCATCAAAAGCCATAAAAATATCAGCTCCGATATAACGTTGAATTTCCATTGATTTTTCTGGCGTAAACATGTGGTAAGAACCATCGATATGCGATTTGAAACGCACACCTTCTTCAGATTTTTTACGACTTGTTGCTAAAGAATACACTTGGAATCCTCCAGAATCTGTTAAGATTGGTTTTTGCCAATTCATAAATTTATGTAATCCGCCCGCTCTGTGCAAAATATCAGTTCCTGGACGCAAATACAAATGATAAGTATTTCCAAGAATGATTTGGGCTTTAATATCTTCTTCTAATTCACGTTGGTGAACAGATTTTACTGTACCAACCGTACCAACTGGCATAAAAATAGGTGTTTCGATTTTACCATGATCGGTTTCTACAACACCAGCTCTTGCCTTAGAAAATTCGTCTTTTTTATCGATTGAAAATTTCATAGTGTGCAAAGATATTAATTGTTTAGCTTGTTGCGAGTTGGTTTCGAAAAAAATAACAAAAAAATAAGGATAAAGTTGCCTTTACCCTTATTTAGAAATTTTATGAAATGATTATTTTGTGAAACGTAATGACATTTTGCGATCAGAAGCTCTTTCTGCGTCAGAAGCTGTTTCAGCTACTTTTGCAAATTCTTCTCCGTAACCTTCGGCAGCAATAACTTGCGCACCAACACCACGTTTTGTTAATTCAGCTTTTAAGTAATCTGCTCTTTTTTGAGAGATTTCTTTGTTTTTTGCATCATCACCAACTTTATCTGTGTACGCTCCAAGTTTAATTTTTGCAGTTGGATATTTTTTCAAAATTGCAGCAACATTATCTAATTGAACGTCAGAACCTGGCTCTAATTGATCTGTTTTACCAAAAACGAAGTTAACATTATCAAAGTTGAACCATTTTTCTTTCAATTGATCTTCTGTCATTGTTGCAAAATCTGGCGCTTTGATAAATTTGATAATTTGATCTTCTAATCCATTTGCGTATCCTTTCAAAGCAACACCATCTAAATCGATATCAGATAATTCTTTCGGTGCAGCGTTAAGCGAATCTGTATTCAATGAATCAACCACAATTTCAGTTTCTTCTGTAACAACTGTTTTTTCTTCGTTCTTATTGCATTTTTTTAATAAGAAAAAGGCCGCTAAAGCAACTAAAATTAATGGAATTAACCATTTCCAAAAACCTCCGCCATCATTGTTGTTATGAGTTTCTGCGTAAGCATCAACTGGCGCTACATAAGGTTTTTCTTCCGGTTCTACATCAACTACTTTTCTTGTTTCTGTAATAGTTTCAGTTACATGATCTTTTGCAACATCTATTGTTTCAGTGATTTTAGGCGCATCATTAAACATTGTTCCTAAACCTAAAGCTCCAAGTCCTAAGCCAGTTGGGATTAATCCTAAAATTTTATCTTTAATTCCTCCTAAAGATGAAAAGAAATCAGCTTCTGTTACATTGTTAAATTCGGCTTCTTTCCCAATAGATCCAAAAGTTGTTAAAGCTGTTAAGTCTAATAATTTTGAAGATGAACCTGTTGAAATTCCTGCATATTCAGCAATTTTAGAAACGATTGGTTGCGCATTCGAACCAAAAATAACATTGATTAATTCTTTAATCGTGTCTGGTGTTTCTTGTTCTGTCGAAATATTTGCTAATCCACGAGAAGCACCAAAAGATTTGATGGTATGAAATAAGCCTGTAGTAGAATTCTTTTTTTCTAAAACACCTCCTAAAAGAATAGGAATAAATGCATTGATTGCTTTAGAAATTCCCGATTCATTTTCACCTAATTCTGATGAAGTTTTCGAGATCAAATCTGGGGTAATATACCCTTTTACTAATTCAATAATGTTCATAGATTTTAATTTTTAATTATAGCCTTTTTTAAGTTGTAATTTGTTCTTAACGAATATTGTACCAATATTCATATTTATTAAAATTAGTTAAAAAAAATGATAATTTTTCTATTTTTTTGAAAAGATGTTAGATTGGAACTAATTTTATCAACTGAATTACTAATAAAAAAGAATAATTATGCAAGAGCAAGACAAGGTAGATAGTTTGCAAGATGTAATAACAACACCATTTAAGGATTTAGAAAACTTTACACAATGGTTATTAACGAAAGGCTCTGAAGTTGGATGGAGCTTAGTTTCTGCTTTATTAACCTTAATAATTGGTTTTTGGGTAACAGGTAAACTTGTCAAGTTAATCGAAAAAAGAATGGTTGCACGAAATGTCGATTTATCAATTCGTACGTTTTTAATTCCAATTCTTAATATATTATTCAAAGCTATTGTATTAACTTTTGTTGTAGGTCGATTAGGTTTTAATGCTTCTGGTTTTGTTGCAGCTTTAGGAGGTGTTGGTTTAGCAGTTGGTTTAGCTTTGCAAGGTTCTTTGTCGAATTTTGCAGCAGGAATTTTAATTATTCTTTTCAAACCTTTTAAAGTTGGAGATTATATCGTATCGCAAGGAAATGAAGGAAGTGTAGAGTCGATAAATTTACTAAATACAGTAATTGCAACTGCAAAAGGACAGATCATAACTTTGCCAAACGGAAATTTATTTAACAATCCAATTACCAATTATTCTGTAAAAGAATATCGTCGATTAGATGTAAATGTTGGTATTTCTTATGATGATGATTTTGACAAAGCGCGCGAAGTTTTGTTGAATGTTTTAGAGAAAAATGAATTGGTTGATGATACACAATCTAAAACGGTTGAGATTCTAGAATTTGCTGCAAGTTCTGTGAATTTGGCTGTGCGTTGTTATGTGAAAAATAGTGATTATTGGACGGCTTATTGGCAATTGTATCGCGCAGTGAAATATGCGTTAGACGACAATAATATCTCGATGCCTTATCCACATACAGAAATGATTATTAAAAACGAATCGAACTTGTCAACAATTCCTTTCGAGAACAAAGATTAATGAAGTATTTACTTACCATATTATCAATTTTTTCGTCTGTGCATTTTTTTGCGCAGACCGAATTAATTGAGAAACATCTCAATTCTGATTTCTATTCCACTCAATTCACGGGATTTTATTTGTATGATCCAATCACGAAAGAAGAAATTTATAATTATAACGGAAACAAATTTTTTGTTCCAGCATCTAACACCAAAATTTTTACGTTGTATACAGCGATGAAAATGTTAAATGATTCGATTCCTGCATTCAAATATCAGTTGATTGGTAACGAATTGCATATCGAAGGAACTGGAGATCCAACTTTTTTGCATCCAAAATATAAAAATACACGAGCGTTAGATTTCCTGAAAAATAATGGTTCTAAAATTGTTTTTCATTGGAATAATTTCGACGAAGAATCTTTTTTACCAGGTTGGACTTGGGACGATTTTAGAAAAGATTATGCACCAGAAAGAAGTCAGTTTCCGATTCATGAAAATTTAGTTTCGATTTCGAAAAATGGGAGTTCAATCAAAACATTTCCAACATATTTTGAAGAATTGACAGAAATTAAAGAAATGCCAGAACCGAGGAATTTCTATGATAATAAATTTTATATCAGCAATAAAAAACGAACAGAAAAAGTTCCTTTTATTGTGAATGAAACGGTGATAGAAAAATCGTTGTCGCAAATTTTGGGAAAACCTGTTGATATGGTCAAAACGCCAATGGTTAATAATCCGAAAGTGTTTTATAGTCAGAAATCAGATGATGTTTACCGCGAAATGATGGAAAATAGCGATAATTTTTTGGCAGAACATTTATTGATTTTAGCTTCGAGTACTTTGCCAGGAAAATTAAGCGCTTCTGAAACGATTACTTTCTCAAAAAGATATTTGTTAAACGATTTAAAACAACAACCAGAATGGTTTGACGGTTCGGGATTATCGCGTTATAATTTGTTTACGCCACAAAGTTTTTCGCAAGTTTTAGAGAAAATGTACAACGAATTTCCAGAAGAACGTTTGTTTTCTATTTTCCCAATCGGAGGAAAAACGGGGACAATCAAAAATAGATATAAAGATTCGGCGCAACCTTATATTTATGCCAAAACAGGAACATTGAACAATAATGTAACGTTGAGTGGTTATTTGAAAACAAAATCTGGAAGAACGTTAATTTTTAGTTTGATGAATAATAATTCGATCAAAGATTTATCTTGGATTCGAAATGAGAACGAAAAACTTTTGAGAATTGTTAGAGATAATTATTAAACATATTTGAAATAAAAAAGCCTTCCGATTTCGGAAGGCTTTTGCTTTATTAGAAAGACATCTTTACGGTGTCGTTATTTCCTGTTAATACTTTCGTGTCTTTTTTGTTTTTGACATCAAAAGTTACAATGTTTTGTTGATCGTTAAAAATATCTGTCAACAAAGCCACTTTTAGTTCTATCGAGCTGATATCAGAAATTTTATCAAACTTAAAGAAAACTCGTGTCGATTTATCATTTACCTGATAACCGTAATAAGAAGTTCCTAAAGCTTTACCATTTACTTTGACATCAACTTTACTGTTTACATACGCTTTCAACTTGTTCTCAAAGTTAGATTTGTTCGAAACATCAGCACCAACTGCTTTTTCCAACTGATTGGTAAATGTACGCGCGGTTATGTTTAAAGTTCCGGTTTCTTGTTCGTAATCAACCTTGATATTTGCTGTATGAAAATCTTGGGCACTTAGGTTAAAAGCTACTAAAACCAAAAGCAAAGAGAATAGATATTTTATATATTTCATTTTATTTCTTAGTTTGTACAAGTCTATTTCAAATCGAGTGCCAAAGATTCTTAAAATTTAAAAGAAAGCTTTAGCGACTTGTTAATAACGAAATTAGAATAAAAAAATTATAAATCACATAAAAATATAAAAAGAGTATTAATAACTTAATACTCTTTTCTATGAATTTATTCTAAATTTTTAAGCAAACCAAACATGGTAAGGAATTCTACTTAAAATACAAACTAAACCAATAATTGCAAAGACTGCAACGCTCATTGGTACAGTTGTAGATCGTTTTAATTTTGCATTAGCAATTGTCATAAAAACAACACCTGCAATCATCATCATAGGGTGTTCAACAAAAGTTAATCTTAAGCCAGAATCTTTCATTATTCCTGATGGTTCTAAAGCAGAAAACATCATAATATAGTAGACTAATCCAAGTAATAATTGAACGTGAAAAGTAATGGTTGTAAATAACCCGATTTTTTTAATCGTTGCGTTTGTATCTTTTTTAGAAATCGCATAAATTAATGTTGAAATCACAAAGATAACGCCCATCAAAATCACAAGATAAGCCCAGCCACTATGAAATTGTTTGATAAAATCCATTTTTCTAATTTTAGTTTTTCAATACAAAAATAATAAACCTTTTTACATAAATACTATTTGATGATATTTATGTGTTTTCAGAACAGTTTTTTAGATTAATCAAAATCTCGTAATTTCGCGCAAAATATATCCGAAATGGGAAAAGATAAAATCAGAAGATTTAACGAAAATAAAACTTTTCAGAATGTTGTTCAACCAACACGAGAAGAGGCGATTAATGAGTTTGCATTAAAAGGAAATTGGAACAAAGAATTTTTCAAGAACGATAATCCAATTGTGTTAGAACTTGGATGCGGAAAAGGAGAATATACAGTTGCAATGGCGCGTCGTGACAAGGATCGTAATTTTATCGGAGTAGATATTAAAGGATCAAGATTTTGGCGTGGTGCTAAGACTTGTTTGGATGAAGGAATAGAAAATGCTGGATTTCTTCGAACTCAAATCGAAATTATCGATCATCTTTTTGCAGAAAATGAAGTGAGCGAAATTTGGATTACTTTCCCAGATCCACAGATTAAATACAGAAGAACAAAACATCGTTTGACAGATCCTGAATTTTTGAGACGTTACAATACAATCTTGAAACCAGAAGGAACAGTAAACTTGAAAACGGATTCTGAATTTTTACATGGGTATACACATGGTGTTATTCACATCGAAGGTCACGAAGTGATTCGTTCTACACACGATGTTTATCATCCAGATCATTCGGATATTCCTGCAATTGTAACTGAAGTACAAACATATTACGAATCGAAGTTTTTGGAAGAAGGTAAAAAGATTACCTATATAAAGTTTCAATTAAAATATTAATAAAAAATCCATCGACAGATGGATTTTTTATTTAAAATAAATTTCATAAAGATTTATTAATCATATATTTGTTGTAACACTAATATGATTTTATGAAAAATAAATTTTTATTCCTTACACCTTTTTTATTCCATGCTATTTTTTCTTTTGGGCAATCCAAAGAAAACTTCATTTTTGCGACAATGGAGACAGATAACGCAATTCTTTTACAAAAAAATTATGCAGATTCAATTGATATAATATCTTCGAAAGATAATTTATCTGCAATTTATTTTCATCCTGCAATTGCTGAAAGTTTGCACGGAAAATTTGCGCATGGACATGGTTATGTTTTTAGAAATACGAAAGAAGATGCACTTGAATCACTTGAATCACTTCAAGAAAAGTTATCTCAGAAAAAAGCTCCTTTCAATTATACAATAACAGAACAAGCCTTTATTAACAAGGTTTTGAACGATGTTGATGTGAAAGAAATTGAGAAAACAATTTTGATGTTAGAAGGTTTCAAAACGCGTTATCATACACGACAAGAAGCAAATGATGCGGTTCTTAAATTGAAAAATGTTTGGGAAAAAATGATTGTTGATGCAGGGAGAGTAGATGTCGCCGTAAAAATCGTTGATCATGTGAATACACCAATGAAATCGTTGATTTTGACTTTTTCTGGAAGTGAAAAGAAAGATGAATTTGTTATTATTGGAGGTCATGCCGATTCTACTGTTGGTTGGGTAGCAGACCAAACTTATGCGCCAGGAGCAGATGATAATGCATCGGGAATTGCAACAATTACAGAAGTTTTGCGTGTATTGTTAAAAAATAATTTTAAACCGCAACGAACTACCGAAATTATGGCTTATGCAGCAGAAGAAATAGGTTTGGTAGGATCGAAAGAAATTGCGCAGAAATACGCTTCGGAGAATAAAAATGTAATAGGTTATGTACAATTTGATATGACTAATTACAAAGGTTCTGCAAAGGATGTTGTGTTAATGACTGATTATTATTGTGATGCAAACCTTAATTCTTTTTTGATGCAATTGATGGACGAATATAATAAAACGGGTTTACATCAATTTACATACGATACGTCAAAATGTGGTTATGGATGTTCAGATCATGCGAGTTGGTCGGAAAATGGTTATGCGGCGACTTTACCTTTCGAGTCTAAAATGGGAGAAGATAATCCTAATATACACACAACCGGAGACACTTATGCGTTTATGGGAAGTACATCTATGCATGCGGCGAAGTTTACAAAATTAGGGATAGAATATATAGTTGAAGCTGCTAAAACCTCGACTTTAGGTACAAATGATATTGATGAAAATTGGTCTAAAATTTATGTTTCAAATAAAATATTAAATTATCAACTAAATTTTAAATCACCAATTTCGATCAAAATAATTGATGCAACAGGACGAATGATTAAAACGATAAATACAGAAAATTCTAACGGAAGTGTAAATCTTTCTAATTTATCTACAGGATTTTATGTTGCAAGATTTCAAGATGAGAATGGAAATAGTGTTTCGCATAAATTTGTGATGAAGTAATTTCATTATAAATAAAAAACAAAAAGCAAGCTGAAAAAAGCTTGCTTTTATATTTTTGAAATTTATCTAAATCTTAGTCATTCAAACTTTGTAGGTAAGAAACCCAACCTAACGTTTGGTATTCTTTTGCCGCAGTTTTTACATCAGCAGCTTTGTAAATTCCACGACCAACAATCATAAAGTCTGTGTGGTAATTTTTGAAAACTAATTCTGGCGTATTATACTGTTGTCCTTTGCTATCTCCAGTCGAAGAAATATTAACACCAGGCGTAAACAATAACAAGTTATCAGGAATTTGGCGTTGTGCAACAGCTCCTAAAACATTTCCAGATTGTTCCGAAACATTAATTGCTTTTGTAAAGTAATAATCATCAGTCAATGTTCCTTTCGAAGACATTTCAACAATTGTGATAACTCCGGTATTTTCGAAAACTTTTAATGATTCTAAACCTCCAATTGGATGAACAGTTACTAAATCTGCCCAATCAGAAATTTTGTAAATCGATTTCTTAAATTGTAATTCTTGCGTATTTCCAATATCTCCAAACTTGCGATCTTCGAATAATAAGAATTCTTTTTCACGTGCGATTTTTTTCAACTCAACAATTAAGTTATCCGAAAAATCTTGAATAATATCTGAATGTAATTTTAACGCAACAATATGATCACCAACCTTTTTAGCGAAATCTGTAATTTCTTCAGAAGTAATTAAATCTGCAGAAGCAATTAAGTTAGATTGTTTTTTCAATGCTAATTCAACCAAACGTTTTCCAACTGGATGTACAATTTTTTTGTTTTCCAATGCAATACGTTGTTTTGCAGGAACCGCTTCTGGAGGTAGAGCTAAAAAGTCTTTGATTTTTTTCGCTTCATCATCACTTAAACGGTGATATTTATGTAAAATATCGATTACCTCGTGAATTGTAAATAACGTTTTCACATTGTAACCTTGTTCTTTCAATTTTTCAGATCCACCTTGCGCACGATCTAAAACAACCACCAAATCTTTTACACGTAAACCTTCGCGCTCAACTTGATCAATTGTTTCTAATAAAGATTGTCCAGAAGTAATTACATCTTCGACCAAAAGACAAGATTGTCCTTCCGCAAAAACACCTTCTACCATACGTTTAGTACCGTAACCTTTGTTTTCTTTACGTTTGATAATCAAAGGAATATTCGATGTTAAACTCATTGTAGTCGCCATTGGCAAAGCTGCATAAGGCACACCACAAATCAAGTCGTATTCTACATCTTCAACTAAATCTAATAAGTTATTTGCTAAAGTTTTTAGTAATTGTGGACTCGAAGCTAAAGGTCTTAAATCGACATAGAAAGGAGATTCTATACCACTTTTTAAAGTAAAATTTCCAAATTTTATAATTCCCAGCTCATAAGCTTTCAATAAAAAATCTTCTCTTGGTTGCATCTGTGTAATGTTTGAGCAAAGTTAATAGGTTTTTGAGTCATTTATGGCATTTTCACGAAAATTAATTTTAAGATGAATAAAAATTGAATATTTATACTGATTTGATTTATAATTTGTTCGAAAAGTGAAATATTATAAATTCTGAAATAATTTTTCTAATTAAGAAACATTCAATTTGGAGCCGTTTTAGATGAAAACTTCATAAAATAACTTTACTTTTGAAATCTATACAAACACAAATGAAAAAATATATATTCGCTAGCATCGCTTTTGTAAGTATGTTGGTTTCGGCACAAGAAACGCCTTTCAAATTCAAAGAATTAGTTAATAATTCTGCACTTCCTATTATTTCGCAAGGAAAAACGGGAACTTGTTGGTCATTTTCGACAACTTCTTTTTTAGAATCGGAAGTGAAACGTTTGACAGGAAAAGATGTCGATTTATCGGAAATGTATAATGTACGTTTTACTTACCCTGTAAAAGCTTATAATTATGTATATCGCCAAGGAAAAGCGCAATTTAGTGAAGGAGGTTTGTCGCATGATGTGTTAAATTCGGTTCGTAAAAATGGATTAGTTCCAAACGAAGTTTATGCAGGTTTTGCGAATGGAACAGATGTAAAACATAACCACGAAATGTTGGTAAAGGATTTGAAAGTTGGATTAGATTCGATTGTAAAAAATCCTAAAAAATATTTAACAGCAGATTGGAAATCAAAATTTGATCAAAAATTGAATGATAAATTAGGTGTTCCTCCGACAAAATTCAAATTCGAAGGAAAAGAATATACGCCACAAGAATTTGCAAAATTTTTGAAAATTAATCCAGATGATTATGTCACATTAACATCTTTTCAGCAAGCGCCATATTATTCACAATTTATTTTACAAGTGCCAGATAATTTTTCAAATGGTTCATATTATAATTTACCGTTAGATGAATACATGAAAGTCTTGGACGAAGCGTTATATAAAGGATATACAGCAGCTTTTGATACAGATGTTTCTGAAAAAACATTTTCTAAAAAGTATGGAATGGCAATTTGGCCTTCAGAAGGTTTAGAATCAGATTATTTTGTTCAGATTTTACCTGAAAAATGGGTGACGGCTGATGAGCGTCAAAAAGGTTTTGAAGATTATTCGACAGAAGATGATCATTTAATGCATATTACGGGAATTTTGAAAGATCAATTGGGAAATCAATATTATGATGTCAAAAATTCTTGGGGAACAACAGATTTAGGAAATAATGGACATATTTATATGTCGAAACCATTTTTCAGAATGAAATCAATTGCTTTTACAGTGCACAAAGATGCGTTGTCAAAAGAAGTGAAAAAGCAATTAGGTATAAAATAAAACCACTCACAAATGAATACATTAGAACAAGCGATTGAAAAGTTAGATTATAAAGGTTATTTGGATGTAGAAATCCCAAAAGGAACCGATTTGATTGCGGAAATCAATAAATTACGCAAAGAGAAAAATGCGGTGATTTTAGCGCATTATTATCAATCTGGAGAAATTCAGGATTTAGCAGATTATTTAGGCGATTCGTTACAATTGGCGCGTGCAGCTGCAAAAACTGAAGCTGATATGATTGTTTTTTGTGGTGTTCATTTTATGGCGGAAGCCGCAAAGATTCTGAATCCGTCTAAAAAAGTTGTTTTACCCGATACAAAAGCAGGTTGTTCTTTGGCAGATTCTTGTTCGGCAGAAGGTTTGCGTGGTTTGCGTGAGCAACATCCAAATGCAATTGTGGTAAGTTATATCAATTGTGATGCGGGTGTTAAAGCAGAATCAGATATTATTGTCACTTCTTCGAATGCGGAAGCGATTATTAATTCGTTGCCAGAAGATCAAGAAATTATTTTTGCGCCAGATCGTAATTTAGGTCGATACTTAAATCAAGTTTGTAATCGCAAAATGATTTTGTGGGACGGCGCTTGTATCGTACACGAAGCGTTTTCATTGGAAAGAATAGCGCAGCAAATGGCTGATCATCCAAATGCAAAATTAATTGCGCATCCAGAAGCGCAAGAAGATCTATTGAAGTTTGCACATTTTATTGGTTCTACTTCTCGTTTGTTAGATTATGTGGTAGAAAATGATGCGCAAGAATTTATTGTTGCAACGGAAGAAGGAATTTTACACGAAATGCAAAAACTTGCTCCGAATAAAACATTAATTCCAGCTTTGGTTCAAGATGAATCGTGTAATTGTTCTGAATGTTTTTACATGAAACTTTCTACTTTAGAAAAGTTGTACTTATGTATGAAATATGAATTGCCAGAAATACAAATCGAAGAAGATTTACGTGTAAAAGCGTTGGCTTCGATTAATCGTATGTTAGAATTATCTGAAAAAATAAAATAATGGCGATTCAAGATGTTTTAGTAATTGGTTCTGGAATTGCCGGACTTTCTTATGCGCTGAAAATTGCGATTCGTTATCCCGATGCAAAAATTACAATTGTAACAAAAGCAAACGAAGACGAAACAAATACAAAATATGCACAAGGTGGAGTTGCTGTGGTAAGTGATTTCGAAAAGGATAGTTTTGAAAAACATATCGAAGATACACTTCGTGCAGGAGATGGTTTGTGTAAGTTAGAAGCGGTTGAGGTTGTCGTAAAAGAAGCGCCAGAACGCATCAATGAAATTATTGATTGGGGTGTTCGTTTCGATAAAAATCATGAGGGGATTTATGATTTAGGTCGAGAAGGAGGTCATACCGAAAACCGAATCGTTCATCACAAAGATATTACGGGTTGGGAAATTGAACGTGCAATGCTCGAAGCAATAAAATCTTACCCAAATATCAAAATGCTAACACATCATTTCGTAGTTGATTTAATTACAGAACATCATCTTCGTCAAGATAATACAGATAAAATAACATGTTTTGGTGCATATATTTTAGATTTGAATACCGATAAAGTTGAGCAACATTTAGCCAAAGTAACTTTGTTAGCAACTGGCGGAGTTGGTCATGTTTATAAAAATACAACGAATCCTATTATTGCAACTGGTGACGGAATTGGGTTGGCTCGACGTGCGAAAGCAACCGTTTCGGGAATGCAATTTATTCAGTTTCATCCAACAGCTTTTTACAGTGAGTTTGATGGGCAATTGTTTCTGATTTCGGAAGCAGTTCGTGGTTTTGGAGCAAAATTGCGTACAAAAGATGGCGAATTGTTTATGCATAAATATGATGAACGTGAAGAATTGGCTTCGCGTGATATTGTGGCGCGTGCGATTGACAACGAAATGAAATTGCGTGGAGATGATTATGTTTATATTGATTGTCGACATTTAGAGAAAGAAAAATTCTTGGAGCATTTCCCGAATATTTACGAAAAATGTAAATCCGAAGGTTACGATATGTTTACCGAATTGGTTCCGGTTGTTCCAGCTTCGCATTATTTGTGCGGTGGAATAGACGTCGATTTAGAAGGAAAAACATCTATCGAGAATTTGTTTGCGGTTGGCGAATGTTCGAATACAGGTTTACATGGTGCAAATCGTTTGGCTTCGAATTCGTTGTTAGAAGCGATGGTTTTTGGTCATCGTGCAGCGTTAAAAACGGTCGATTTATTAAATGATAATCAATTTTCGATTTATAATTTTGAGTTTCCAGAATGGAACGAAGAAGGGATGAAAGTGCAAGAAGAATTAGTATTGATTTCTTATTTACGCAAACAATTACAAGCGATGATGAGCGAATTGGTCGGAATTGTACGAAGTGATAATCGTTTGCAAATTGCACAGAATCGTATCAATGAAATTGAGAAAATGGTCAACGAAATTTATTATTTTACGATTGTTTCACCTAAAATTTTAGAACTTCGAAATTTGGTTGATGTAGCACATTTAATCATTGAGCAAAGTATCAATCAAAAAGAAAATCGAGGAACTTTTTACAACAAAGATTTTAATTAATGAAGAAGTTATATCTGTTCGTTACATGTTTTGCAATGAGTTTTTCTTTTGCTCAAAATTCGAAAGAAAAACAAAACGTAAGTTTGACTTTTGGTAAAGAAGCTAAGAAAGCGGTTGTGTATTTTGGTTGCGAAAATTTCAAAGAGAATAGCGAGTTACAAACATGTATGAACAAAAACTTGAATCAAGATATTCAAACTCAAATTTCATTCTTTTCTAATATTGCTGATTATCTTCATATCGAAACTGCTCAATCTAAATTAGGTTTTAAAATTAATGAAGATGGTAATTTTGATGATGTCTCGACTGATGGTTCAAATCCAATTTTTAATAGTGTAGCATTGTCGAGTTTAGTTTTGTTGAACAATAAAATGGAACGAGCTAATTTAAAAATAACGCCTGCAAAAGGAGTTGATGGAAAAGCGGTTGCGATGAAATATACAATGCCTTTACGTTACGAATCGGCAGAAAAAAATAATGATTTTGAAACTTTCCCTTCAGAAAATCGTGTATTGTTTACTTTAAAAACTGATGAAGAAACGATTGAAGTAAGAATTGATAAAGAATTTAATTTAACAACTTTTGGTAATAACGGAAGTCGAGAATATTATTTAGGAAAGTTTTCTAATCTTTTCGAAATGGCTTCTATTGATCCTTATGCAACTGCTTTTGATTCGGCGTTCAAATCTGGAGCAATTGACATTACAAAAGGTAAAATTGATGACAAAGAATATAAACTTCAAATCAAAAACTTCTTCGAAAATGATCCTTCAGTACAAGTGTTGATTACAGTTGTGCGTGAAGAAAACGGTACTTGGGCTGAATATTATGAATACAAAACCAAGAAAGAATTTAATCAATCAAAATTTGCATCCTTAACATATAGATAATGAATTTTCCTCCATATATCACACAAGAAAAATTACAACTTTTTATTCGTCAAGCTTTTTTAGAAGATGTTGGCGATGGCGATCATTCAACGTTAGCGTCGGTTCCGTATGATGCAATTCAAGAAGCGGAATTGAAAGTGAAAGATAACGGAATAATTGCTGGAATTGAATTAGCAAAAATTATTTTCGATACGTTTGATCCATCTTTAAAAATAGAACAATATATAAATGATGGCGATAATGTTCAATTTGGTGATATTGCTTTCAAAGTGAAAGGGTCGTCACAATCAATTTTAACTTGCGAGCGATTAGCGTTGAATTGCATGCAGCGAATGTCTGGTATTGCGACTTATGCACATGAAATGATGGAATTGGTAAGCGGAACAAATGCCAAAATTTTGGATACAAGAAAAACAACACCTAATTTTCGTATGTTAGAAAAATGGGCTGTTAAGATTGGAGGAGCAGAAAATCATCGTTTTGGATTATACGATATGGTGATGTTAAAAGATAATCATGTCGATTTCTGTGGAAATATTACTAAAGCAGTTGTGCAAACCAAAGATTATTTGGAAAAACACCATTTACATCTAAAAATAGAAGTGGAAACACGTAATATGGATGAGGTAAAAGAAGCTTTGAAGGCAAATGTTGATTTTATCATGTTGGATAATTTTGAGCTTGAAACGATGAAAGAAGCCGTTCAATATATAAATGGGCGAGTAAAAACAGAAGCTTCGGGAGGAATTACAAAAGAATCTGTTCGCGCAATTGCCGAAACTGGTGTTGATTTTATTTCTTCTGGTGCGATTATCCATTCTGCTCCTAACTTTGACTTAAGTTTGAAAGCTGTTAAGGTTTGATTTCTTTAACATTTCGATTCTTTTTTATGATTAAGAATACAATACAACAAGTTTTAACGTTAGTTGTATTGTATTTAAATAATTTGTTTTGAAAATTTATTAGTATTAGCTTATAAATAAAAAAGTTATTGAATTTAATTTTATTAATACTGATTCTAAATAATTAATTTTTTCTTGAGTTTTCATCTTTTATCTGAAAAAAAATCAGAGAATGAAGAAAATTAATGTTAAAAATTAACATTTTCGTTATGTTAATTTTTGATAAAATGTTAAATAATCTTTAAAACTTTATACGAATACAAGAGCTAATTTATAATATTGATAATATATAGATTATTTTGAATAAAATATAATAATTAATATTTAAGATGTTAATTGATTTTATAAAATTTTACCATAATTTAACAATAATCTCATTTAAAGTATAGAAATTTGCGGAAGTAAACTTTTAAACTATTTCATAAGATGAGGTTAAACTCAACTAAGCTTTTACTTGTAGGAGCTTTTGCCTTAATGGCATCATTATCTTTCGCCCAAGTTGTTGAACCAACAGATTCTACAAAGGTTGAACAGGGACAAGAAAACGTATCTTTAGGAGAGACATTAATAATTGGAAAAGGAGTTATTGATGTAGAGGAAAATCGTAAAACACCAGTTGCTGTTTCTACAATTACGAAACAAGAAATTCAAGATAAAGCAGTTGGTAATGTAGAGTTCCCTGAAATTATGGCAAATACGCCATCTGTATATGTATCTGATCAATCTGCAGGTTTTGGAGATTCTCACATGTATTTACGTGGATTTACGGAACAAAATACCGCTTTCTTATTGAATGGACAGCCAATCAATGGAATGGAAGACGGTAATATCTATTGGTCTAACTGGTCTGCGATGACTGAAGTTGCAAATGCAGTTCAAATTCAACGTGGTTTAGGATCTTCTAAATTAGCCATTTCGTCTGTAGGTGGTACTGTAAATATTATCACGAAAGCAACAGAAAGAAAACAAGGAGGTTTTGCTCGTTTCGTAGCTGGAAATGACTCTTATTTAGGAGGAACAGTTTCTTATGATACAGGATTACAAGGAAAGTGGGGGTTCTCAGTTTTGTTAAACCATTGGCAAGCGCATCGTAAGTATGCAAAAGGTACAGATGGTAAAGGACAAGCTTATTTTGTTTCTGTAGGATATAAGCCAAGTGAACGTCATAATTTAAACTTTATGATTTTTGGTGCTCCGCAAGAACATGGTCAAAACTATTCTACAAAAAAACAAGCTCAATGGGATAAAGGAGCTGAATTTGGTAGAAAATATAATACAACATATGGTTACTTAGATGGAGAAGGGGTAAACTTAAGAACAAACTATTACCATAAACCTGTAGCGAACTTAAACTGGGACTGGACAATTAATGAAAACATGAATTTGTCTACAGTAGCTTATGCTTCTACTGGTGTTGGAGGAGGGACTTCTGGTGTTGGACGTTCAACAAATTCTGTAAATACAACAATTAATGGGGAAGTTGATTTTGATAAAATAGTTCTTGAAAATGCTACAAATTCTGCATCAACAAATGGAATTTTAGATTATACAAAAGGAAGTGGAATTCGTTCTTCTGTTAATAACCACTTTTGGTATGGAGGTGTAACAAATTTTACATTTGATACAAAAAAAGGATTAACATTTAATGTAGGAGCAGATGTTCGTTTTTATGAAGGACGTCATTTTCAACAAATGGTTAATTTATTTGGGTTAAAAGGATGGAATGAAAAAAATAAATTTTCTGGAGAGACAGTTACTGCAACAGAAACATTTTCTACAAATCCATGGAAAGCATTATTCAAATATGCTGATCCAAGTCAACGTGTAAGTCGTGATTATAGCGAAAAAATTAACTATCAAGGAGGGTTTGGTCAAGTAGAATATTCTGTAGGAGGGTTCTCAGTTTTTGCTCAAGGGGCTGTTTCGAACCAATTTTACCAAAAATTTGATCGTTGGAATTATGGAGGAGTAGAAAAAGCATCAGAAAAAGTAAATAAATTAGGATGGAATGTAAAAGGAGGAATGGCATATTCATTCTTAAAAGATCATGCTGTATTTGTTAACGTAGGTCGATTCTCTCGTCAACCATTCTTAGATAATATCTTCCAATTTAATACTGTTGATTTGCAAGCGCAAGAAGTAGCTAACGAAGAGATTACTGGTTTTGAAGCAGGTTACCGTTACAAAACAAGAAACTTGAATGTTAATGTTAACGTTTACCATACTGAATGGTCTCACCGTTTCTTATATCTAGGAGATATTGCTGTAATAGATCCGGCAGATAATTTAACTGTATTATATACAAAGTCTCAATACGCAACAGACTTAGGACAAACTCATAAAGGTGTTGAAATTGATTTTGATGCTAAAATATCAAGAGCATGGACATTAAGAGGGTTTACTTCTTATGGTGATTGGAAATACAATGACTCTACTCCATATTTTGAAGTAAATAATGAGACAAACGAAGTTTTACCTGGAGGAACTGCTAATATCAATGGTTTCAAAGTTGGGAATGCAGCTCAGTTTACATTCGGAATGGGTACGAAAGTTGACGTAACTAAAAATTTATCATTCGATACAGATTTCAATTACTACGCGAGATTATATGAGAATTTAGATTTTACTAAAGAGAATTTAACTAGTAACAAAGAGCCTGAAAAATTAAGACCTTATGCTAAAGTTGATTTAGGTGCGAGTTATCAAGTTAAATTTGGTTCTCAAAAATTAAGATTTAGAGGAAATATTAAAAACTTATTCAATGACCAATATATCATCAAACAAGATAAAAATGGTTATGGATGGGGATTAGGTAGAACTTGGAATGCAAGTGTTGCATATAGCTTCTAATAAGAATTAGAATTTCTTAACATATTAAAGTGGACTTTGCAATAAGTCCACTTTTTTTATGAAGTATTGTGACTGAATTATTTGTATTAAATTAATAAAACCTTAAAATATAATTTATAATAAATCTAAATAAATTTATTTTAAGAATAATTATTCAATTGTTAATGAATTATTATACATATTGTTTTTTTTAAGTGTTATTGTTTATTTGGTCTGTTTTTGATAAAGAATTAAAATTTTTATTATCTGGTAATTTTATTTTAATTAGATTTTCATATTCATAAAATATTAAGAAAAATATTATAATCATTTAAAATTGATTTTTTAAGTAATAATTATTCTTAATTAACATAACGTTTGTAGTCATTTTAACATATATACACCTCAACTTTGCAGCGGTAAACATTTAAACTATTTCATAAGATGAGGTTAAACTCAGTAAAGCTTTTATTAGTAGGAGCTTTTGCCTTAACGGCATCATTATCTTTCGCTCAAGTTGTTGAACCAACAGATTCTACAAAGGTTGAACAAGACGAAAATGTATCTTTAAGTGAAACATTAATCATTGGTAAAGGCGTAATCGATTTACAAGAAGATCGTAAAACACCTATTGCAGCAACTACAATTACAAAAGAAGTAATTGAACAAAAAGTTGGTGCTAATGATATTACACAAGCATTTGTTAACACACCATCTGTTTATGTTGCAGGACAAGCAGGAGGTTTTGGAGATTCTCGTATTATTACACGTGGTTTCGATCAATCAAATACAGCTTTCTTATTGAATGGACAACCAATCAATGGGATGGAAGATGGTAAAATTTATTGGTCAAACTGGTCAGGAATGTCTGATATTGCTAACGCAGTACAAATTCAACGTGGTTTAGGATCTTCTAAATTGGCGATTTCTTCTGTTGGTGGTACGTATAACTTCGTAACAAAAGCTACAGAAAAAAGACAAGGAGGTTTCTTTAGTGCAGGTTTAGGAAATGATAACTTTTTCAAATCTACATTAGCTTATAACACTGGTTTAATCAATGATAAATTTGGTGTTTCTGTTATGTTGACTCACTGGCAAGGTGATGGATATAACGAAATGTCAGCAGGTCAAGGACAAAACTATTTTATCTCTTTTGGTTACAAACCAGCTGAAAACCACACGTTAAATATTATTTTAACTGGTGCTCCACAATGGCACGACCAAAACTCAAGAAACAAAATTTCTGATTTCTTGAAATATGGAAAAAAATACAACAGTAACTGGGGTATGTTAAACGGTGATAAATTCAACGAAAGAAGAAATTATTACCACAAACCAGTGACTAACTTAAACTGGGATTGGGATATTAATGATAAAACATCCTTATCAACAGTTGTTTATGCTTCTTGGGGTAGAGGAGGAGGATCTTCTTCTGCTGGAACTAAAATTGCTACAGATGGCCAAAGAAACTTACAAGAAGTTTATGATTTACAATCAGTAGCTGGTGGTGAAGCTTCAGGACGTATTTTGTCTTCTGTTAACAATCACCAATGGTACGGAATGGTATCTAACTTAAACCATAAATTTACAGAAAACTTAAGTTTAAATGTAGGTTTTGATTTGAGAACATACAAAGGAGAGCACTTCCGTCAATTAAACAATACACTAGGTGCTGATTATTATACAGAAAAATATAATAAACAACATCCTTCATACCAAGTTAATCAAACTTATTCAAGAAATCCATGGAAAGCATTGAATGATTTCGCTGATAACTACTCTCAAAAATTAGGTTGGGATTATAGCGAAAGAATTAACTACGGAGGATTATTTGCTCAAGTAGAATATGCTAAAGATGATTTTACGGCATTCTTCCAAGGTTCTGTTTCTAATCAAGGAAATCAACGTTGGGATTACTTCAACTACGAAGCTGGTAAAGATAAATCTGAAAAAGTTACAAACTGGGGATATAACTTAAAAGGAGGTGTAAGTTATACAATCGCTGAGGCGCACCAAGTATTTGCTAATGCAGGATACTACTCTCGTCAGCCATTCAATGATAACTTATTCATGAATTATAAAAATGATATTAACCCATTTGCTGAGAACGAAAAAATCTTAGGTTTAGAATTAGGATACAAATTCAAAGCAAGAAATTTCTGGGCTAATTTCAATGCATATTACACAACTTGGGAAAACAGAATTACTTCTTCTAGTAAATTCATCGACGAAAAAGGAGATGCTAATTACCCAGGAATTGTAAATGCTTATGTGTACACAGTTAATCAAGGTGTGAAACAAGAACATAAAGGTTTAGAAGTTGAATTAAACTACAAACCAATGCGCGAATTAACTTTAACAGGTTTCGGATCTTTAGGAGACTGGAAATACAAAGGTCAAGCAACTACAACAGATTATGATGAAAATCAAAATGTAATTGGGGCTGCTAGAAAAGAGAACTGGGACGGTTTAAAAGTTGGTGATGCTGCACATACTCAATTTGGTTTAGGTGCTAAATACGAATTCTTAAAAGGACTTTCTGTAGACGCTGATTATCGTTACAATGGAGATTTATATTCTTCTAAAGTAACAGAAAAAGACGGAAACTTAGAATTACCTTCTTACAACTTAATGGATGCAGGTATTACTTGGAATCAAAAATTGACTGCAAAAAATAGATTAACTCTACGTTTCAACGTAAACAATGTATTTAATCACATTTATATTTCAGAATCTTCTACAAATATTCAGCAAGCTGACGGTGTAGAAAATTACAAAGGAGTTAACGTAAACAACCAAGTTTATTTCGGATACGGAAGAACATGGAATGCTTCTGTTAAATTCACTTTCTAAGAAATATTTCAATATCATAACAAAAAGACGAACGCTTGTAGTTCGTCTTTTTTTTGTGTTTACCTTTACCAAAATTTTATAGAAAAATGATTCAACCCGATTTTCTAAAAGAAGGTGATAAAATAGCAATTGTTGCGCCAGCAAAACGAATGTTACAAGGCGAATTGGATGAAGCAATAGATTTAATAAAATCATGGAAATTGATTCCTGTTTTAGGAAAAAATATTTATGCTGAATATGATTTTGGCTACAAATATGCTGGAACAGACGAAATCAGAACCGAAGATTTTCAATGGGCGTTGGATGATTCCGAAATCAAAGCAATTTGGTGCGCACGTGGTGGATATGGTTCAGTAAAAATTATTGATGAACTAGATTTAACCAATTTCAAAAAATCTCCAAAATGGATAATTGGTTATTCTGATATCACTGTTTTTCACAATCATTTTAATCGATTAGGTTTTCAAACAATACACGGTGTTACAGCAAAGAAATTAGCAAATACCGAATATCATCCAACATCTTATCAAAGTGTTTATGAAGCATTGTTTGGACATGAAATTAATTATGAAATTCAATCACATGCTTACAATAATTTAGGTAAAACTGAAGGCGAATTAATTGGCGGAAATCTTTCGATTGTGTATTCACTTTTGGGGAGCGAATCTGCAATTACAAATCCTTCGGATAAGATTTTATTTTTAGAAGATTGGTTCGAGAATTGGTATGCAGTTGATCGAATGTTGATGAATCTTAAACGAAACGGAATTCTTACTCATGTAAAAGGAATTGTTTTAGGAAACTTTACGCACATGGATACGGAAGAAGAAAATGCTGATAACTACAATCATCCATTCGATCCAAAAACGTATGAAGTCATTCTTAGTTTTACAAAAAAATTAAATATTCCAGTAGCTTTCGGATTTCCTGCAGGGCATACAGGTCACAATGTTGCGCTAAAAATGGGTGCAAAAGTTCAGCTAAATGTTACTTCAAATAATGTAACTTTGCACCATTATACAAACAAATATGAAACAAGATAATTTAACAGTCATTACTCACCCGTTGGTAAAAGCAAAAATTACGCAAATGCGTGATAAAAACACAACAACGAAAGAATTTGGTGAATTAGTAGACGAAATTTCAGGTTTAATGTGTTACGAAATTACGCGTAACATCGAGCTTGAAGAAGTAGAAGTTGAAACACCAATTATCAAAACAATCGGTTACAAATTAAAAGGAAATGATATGGCTATCGTTCCAATTTTACGTGCTGGATTGGGAATGGTAAAAGGAATTCATCAATTAATTCCAACAGCTAAAGTTGGCCATATTGGGCTTTATCGCGATCATGATACATTGCAACCAGTTGAATACTTGTGTAAACTCCCAACTGATTTAGATTCTCGCGATGTGATTTTGGTTGATCCAATGTTAGCAACAGGAGGTTCTGCAATCAAAGCAATCGAAATTTTAAAAGAAAAAGGAGCAAAATCTGTTCGTTTGGCTTGTTTAGTTGGTTGTCCAGAAGGAGTGGAAGCGGTACAAAATGTTTATCCAGAAGTTCCAATTTTCTTAGCTGCTTTGGATGAAAAATTGAATGAAAATGGATACATCGTTCCAGGTTTAGGTGATGCTGGAGATCGTTTGTACGGAACAAAATAATTTTTTTGAATGAGTATTAGTTACGATTTCGGAAAAGAAGCAGAAGATTTTGCTGTTAATTATTTAATCCAAAATGGATACAAAATATTGGCTCGAAATTATTTTTACAGAAAAGCCGAAATCGATATTATTGCTCAATTTGAAAATGAGATTGTTATTATAGAGGTTAAGAGTCGTACTTCAAATTATGTTGCGGAGCCAGAAAGTTCTGTTAACACAAAGAAGAAGAAATTGTTAATTCTTGCCGCAGATGATTTTATTCAGAAAAATAATTTTATTTCTGAGGTAAGATTTGATATTTTAGCACTTTTAAAAAAACAACAATCTTGGAGCGTAAATCATATCAAAAATGCATTTAATGCTTCGGAAATTTAATCAACTTTTATGGAAGTATTTATGAGTCTTTTTGACTTTATTATGCATATCGACCAACATTTAGCAGAGTTTGCAAATGAATATGGTTTATGGCTGTATGCAATTTTATTTTTAATCATTTTCGTGGAAACAGGTGTGGTTGTGATGCCATTTTTACCTGGAGATTCACTGTTGTTTGCAGCAGGTATGTTGGCTGCGCAAGAAACAAATGATATGAATGTGTGGATTATGATTGCAATTCTTTTAGTGGCCGCCATTCTCGGTGATACGTTGAATTATACCATCGGGAAAAAAGTTGGTTATAAAGCAACTAAGGTTAAGATTTTTGGTAAAAATTTCATCCAAGAAGAACATATCAATAAAACGCACGAATTCTACGAAAAATACGGTTCAAAAACCATTGTAATTGCTCGTTTTGTACCAATTGTAAGAACTTTAGCGCCTTTTGTTGCAGGAATCGGACGAATGGGATATTCTATTTTCATTACATATAACGTAATTGGAGCTGTGTTATGGGTTGTTGGTTTAACACTTATTGGATACTTTTTAGGAAATATCGAATGGGTTCAAAATAATTTTTCTAAAGTAATTTTAGGAATAACAATCGCTTCTGTACTTCCAATTTTAGTGGAAATTATCAAAGAAAAGTTCGGCAAAAAAAAGATTGCTGAACAAGAATAACAATAAAAAATTAACTCGACTTCGGTCGAGTTTTTTTATACCTTTAAATCATGGAAATTTTAGATTACATACTACATTTCGATAAATATTTAGAAACCATTTTGAATGATTATCAAAACTGGTTTTACTTGATTTTGTTTCTCTTAATCTTTATCGAAACAGGTTTGGTTGTCATGCCTTTTTTACCAGGTGATTCGCTTTTATTTGCGGCAGGAATGTTGGCTGCAGCTTTTCCAGATCAACTTAATATTTATATCGTTTTAGGTTTGCTTTGGATTGCAGCGATTGCAGGTGATACGGTCAATTATACGATTGGTAAAACCTTGGGAGCGAAATTAGTCACAGCCAAAATTTTCGGTAAACGAATTATTAAAGACTCTGCCATTCAAAAGACTGAAGATTTCTTCACAAAATATGGCTCTAAAACGATTGTAATTGCACGTTTTGTTCCGATTGTAAGAACGCTTGCGCCTTTCGTTGCAGGAATTTCTAAAATGCATTATGGTACATTTATTAAATATAATTTCATCGGTGGAACAATTTGGGTTTTCGGGATTACATTGGCTGGCTATTTCCTTGGAACAATCCCATTTATCAAAAACAATTTCGAGATAGTTGTCATGGCAATTATTGTGTTTTCTTTAATTCCGATTGTTGTAGAATTCGTCAAAGAAAAAATGAAAAAATAAAAATTTCCGCAAGATTTTCTTGATCGAAATAATATTGTACAAGTTAAAGTTTCGAAACTTTTTATTTGGATTTAGATAATCATTCAAATAATTCTTATCTTCTATCTTCAAAAATATCAACTAATGAAAAACCTATTAATTATTTGCTCTATCCTTTTTTCTTTTGTTGTAAATGCGCAACAAGGTTATCCTGTCCCTCCAAAATCAGAAAATAGACTATTCTATATTCAGCACAACGACAATAAAAATACGTTTGTTTACGATGCACTTTTTTCGAGCAAAGGAATTTTAGATGATGATAATCCAGTTGATATTTATCGCATTCTTTATGCTGAAGATGGTTCAAAAAAGCCCTTGACTTCTATACAAAAGAAATTGGCATATGGTTTAGATATTAAGAAAATTGAAAAGAATGTTTTTCAGTTGACATTGGTTTCTTATCCAACTCAAAAATTAACGCTTAAGCTTGATTCTCAAAAAAATCCAATTGTTCAAACAACTGTTAATAACAAGTTGATAACACTGAATCGTGTTTTCTTAAAACAGAAGAAAGGAACGGCTGGAATCTCCGTAAAGCTTGATTATATTTTATTTTACGGAAAAGATAAAAACGGAAAATCTGTAGAAGAGAAAATTGTTCTCTAAAAAAATCTCCCTAAATTAGAATCTGTAAGACGCAATTTAATAGCATATGATCGAAGTAAGAGAGGTGAATACGCCAAGTGAAATGAAGAAATTTGTCGATTTACCTTTTGAAGTGTATAAAGATAATCCGTATTGGGTGCCTTCTTTAAAGAAAGATGAACTCGCAAGTTTTGATAAAAATAATGCAATTTTTGAGACGGTTGAAGCTAACTATTTTTTAGCTTACAAAGGAAAAGAAGTCGTTGGACGAATTGTTTCGATTATTAATTGGACCGAAGTAAAAGAACTTGGAAAGACTAAAATTCGGTTTGGTTGGTTAGTTTTTAAAGATGATATCAACATTTTAAAAGCTTTATTAACAACTGTTGAAAACATTGCTAAAAATAATAAACTGAGTTATATAGAAGGTCCGATGGGATTTTCGAATATGGATAAAGCTGGATTATTAACAGAAGGATTTGATAAAGTTGCCACTTTGATCGGTTTATATAATTACGAATATTATCCAATATATTTGCAAGAATTAGGTTATCAACCAAAAGCCGAGTGGTTAGAATATTCTATTGATATTGCCAATTTGGGCAAGGTAAAGCAAATGGATAAATTGTGTGAAATGCTCAAAAAACGTTACGAAATAGATACGTATAAATTTGATACAATTGACGAAATGTTACCTTACGTAGATGAGATGTTCGATTTGTTGAATGTGACGTATGCAGAATTGCAAAGTTTTGTTCCGATAGAAAAATTTCAGGTTGAGCATTACAAAAAGAAATATCTAAAATTTCTTCATCCCGATTTTATTTCATGTGTAAAAGATAAAAACAACAAAATGATTGCTTTTGCGATTACGATGCCTTCATTTTCAAAAGCTTTCCAGAAAACGAAAGGAAAATTGTTCCCATTTGGTTGGTGGCATTTGATGCAAGCGCAAAAAAAGAACGATCATGTCGAATTTTATTTGATTGGAATTGATCCTCATTATCAAAATAAAGGTGTAAATGCCTTGATTTTTAAAGAACTTTATGATCGATTTATAGCAAGAGGAATTAAAACTTTAGAAACGAATCCTTTGCTTGAGGAAAATACAAAAGTGCAACAATTATGGAAAAACTTTGATCCTGTTATCCATAAACGTAGAAAAACATTTTATAAAAATATAGAAGCATAAAAAAATGGTTAGAACCTAAATTCTAACCATTTTCTATATCAACTAAGCTTGTGGCTGATTATTTTTCGCATTATCTTCTGCATCTTCATCTGTGTCAACCCAATCTCTAATTGTACTTTCAATTTCTTCGATTGTTTTTCCTGTTTTTTCTTGAATTTTTCCAACGATATCGTCAAATTTTCCATTCAAAAAAGTATCATCATCATCAAACCAATCTCCAAATTTTTGTTTAACAGATCCTTTGATTTGATTCCATTTTCCTTCTAATTGTAATTTGTCCATAATTTTTGTTTTATAAGTTGTTAATAGATTTGTTATCTATAACGAACAAATATTAAACCATAGATAATGAAATAATTATAAATTAATGTTAAAAAAAATGAAGAATAATTTCCTTAGAAAACTGCGAAGTAAATCAAAATAATGATGATAATAACAACTACTATAAATTCAAAAATGGGGATAGTTCTCCCTCCAGATTTTAAATTTCTTTTTCTTTTCGAATACATACCAAACCAACTTATAACCAAATAATGATCTAAATTTATGAAAAATATTATAAATCATTAGAAAACAATAAATCATAAAAAAAAGACTTTGAAAATATTTCAAAGTCTTTTCTGTTGTACGGGCGGGGAGACTCGAACTCCCACACCTTGCGGCACTAGATCCTAAGTCTAGCGTGTCTACCAATTCCACCACGCCCGCTAAAATCTCACCGATTTGGATTGCAAATATACACAAGTTTTCTTTCTAACAAAATTTCGAAATAAAATTTTTTTAATCTTTTTTTACATTCTAAATTTGTACAAAGCTTTTACAAAAATGGAAATTACAGGAAGAATTAAAAAAGTATTTGAAACTCAAAATATTACTGCAAGTTTCAAGAAAAGAGAATTCGTTGTTACAACGCAAGAACAATATCCACAAGATATTTTAATTGAGCTTACACAAGATAAGACAGACGTGTTGAATGCTTACAAACCTGGTGATGAAGTGAAAGTTTCTATCAACATTCGTGGTCGCGAGTGGGTGAACCCAGAAGGTGTAGCAAGATATTTCAATACAATCCAAGCGTGGAGAATTGAAAATATGGCAAATGCAGCTGCACAAGCACCTCAAGGTTACGATAATTTTGCACCAGCGCCTCCAGTAGATACTTTTTCTAACGGAGATGATGATGATTTACCATTCTAAGGAAAACAAAACATCAATTAATACTAAACGTGTTCTTTATTGGACACGTTTTTTTAATTTTATATAAATTATACACAAAACGATATGTATTGGTTAAGTTCTGATTTAATCTTTCCTGATTACGATGAAGTGAATAGTGAGGGAATTATAGCTGTTGGAGGAAATCTTTCGCCAGAACGCTTAATTCTGGCTTATCAGAAAGGAATTTTTCCTTGGTTTAATGAAGAAGATCCAATTATTTGGTGGTTTCCTCAAGATCGATTTGTCTTGTTTCCAGAAAATTTACATGTTTCGAAATCGATGAAGAAAGTTTTTCGAGATCAAACATTTACGTATTCAGAAAATAAAGCGTTTCGAGAAGTGATTACAAATTGTTCGCAAGCGTATAGAAAAGATCAGGACGGAACGTGGATTACGAATGATATGATCGAAGCATATTGTACGTTACATGAAATGGGAATTGCTAAAAGTATCGAAGTTTGGCAAAACGACGAATTGGTTGGTGGTTTTTATGGAATTGATATGGGCGATATTTTTTGCGGAGAAAGTATGTTTGCGAAAGTAAGCAACGCTTCCAAAGCTGGTTTTATACAATTTGTTGCAAAATATCACAAGAAATATAAATTGATCGATTGTCAGGTTTATACAGAGCATTTAGCGAGTTTGGGTGCAATGGAAATTCCGAGTGATGTTTTTTTGGAATATTTAGAACATAATCAATCAAAATAATATGAAAAAATTTACAGTTGCCGATATAGAAAAAGCACACGAAAAAGTGAAATCTGGAGCAGATTTTCCGAATTATATCAAAGAGATTAAATCTTTAGGCGTTATTGTTTTCGAGACTTGGGTGGTAGATAGTCATACCAATTATTTTGGGACAGATGATTTTGAAACGACTTCTGATACACAATACGATGATTTAATGATTGAAGATGATGTAAATATTGAGAAATTTACAACATATCTAAAAATTCATCAAAAAGGTGAAACAGATTATTTTACATTTTGTAAGCATTGTGCAGAAACAGGCATAGAGAAATGGATTGTTTCTTTAGATAATTATACTTGTACTTATTTTGACAAAAACGGAAACACAATATTAAATGAAAAAATCCCGCATTAATAGCGGGATTTTTTTATGATTTACAATCAGTTTACTTCGTAAAAGTAATTGGATATTTTAAATTACTATATTCGTTAAGATCTGCATTTAATGATCCAACTAATAGTCCAGCTTTTATTTTTAATGGAACTAAGTTATCATCGTCAGAAACCCACATTGTAACCGATTCTGATTCTTTGAAAACACGACCAGATTGTACGTAAGGACGAATTTTGATTGCTGCAATTTTCCCGAATTTTGTTTTTAGGGTTTCACGTCCCAAAACTTTCAATCGAAATTTAAGCGTTTCATCACCAAGAAAAATATTTTCGTTCAAATAATCTCCTGTTTTAAGAGTGGCATGATTGGCATTACGTAAGCTATAAAAAGCAGAAAGTAAATCTTGCGCATCGTACGGAATTGTTTCTGTTGTGACTTTTCCATCTCGTTTATTTTCAACTTTTGCTTTTCTATTGGCATGATCAAAATAATAGATTTGATGACGTTTGTAACTTCCTTCTACAATATTTCGAACAAATTTTGTTGGTTTCAAATCTGTTTTGTCAATATATGATTCGTAATTATCATCTACCTTAAAAAAAGCACGTACCGCACCAGTAGAAGTTCCTTTTCCTACGATATGAAAATGACTTTTTCCGTTCAATGTAGCTTCTTTTACATCAATTGATGCGAAGCCTGCATTCAATCCAGAATAATGAACTCTAAATTTTAGATTTTCGCCAACTTTGTAGTTGTTTTGAGCATTTAAAGGCAATGCAAATGAAAGGATAATAAAAGTAAAAAATAAAATATATTTTTTCATTTTGAATTTTTGGTTTTGAGGTTAAGATTCAAATTGTTTGCCAAAAATAATAAAACGCCTTTATAAATTGATATAAAGGCGTTTTAATTTATGAGAATCTAATGATATTCTAATTTTCTTCTTTTAAGGAAGATATTTGATCTGCTTCAGTTGAAGTTTCAAAATCTGAAACATTGATAACCGAAACAATTTCTGGAACATATTTTTTGATGGTCATTTCAACACCTGACTTTAAGGTCATTTGGTTGACAGAACATGCTATACATGCACCTGTAAGGCGAACTTTTACAATATTATCTTCTACAGATACTAATTCGATATCGCCTCCATCTGAATTTAAGAATGGTCTAATTTCAGTTAAGGCCTTTTCAACTTCTGAATATTTTTCTTCTGGAGTCATGATCTTTTACTTTTTTAATTTTTTGCCGAACAACCTGCCATCGTTGTAATACGGACAGCTTCTGTTGGAGGCAAAGTATTGTTACGTTCTACTAAACTTTGTACTGCGTTACGTGCAATTTCTTTGTAAACATTAGCTACAACAGTATCTTCTTGCATTGCAGCTGGACGACCAACGTCAGCAGCTTCGCGAATAGATTGTACAATTGGAATTTCGCCTAAGAAAGGAACACCAATTTGTTCTGCTAAGTTCTTTGCACCATTTTGTCCAAAGATATAATATTTGTTGTTAGGTAATTCTTCTGGTGTAAAATACGCCATATTTTCTACAATTCCTAAAACTGGAACATTAATCGCTTCCATTTGGAACATTCCAACTCCTTTTTTCGCATCTGCTAATGCAATATTTTGAGGTGTAGAAACCACAACTGCTCCTGTAATTGGAACTTGTTGAACGATAGATAAATGAATATCACCTGTTCCTGGAGGTAAATCGATTAATAAGAAATCTAATTCTCCCCAATGTGCATCACGAATCATTTGATTTAATGCTTTTGCAGCCATCGGTCCTCTCCAAACAATTGCTTGATCTGTATCAGCAAAGAAACCAATTGATAATAACTTGATTCCGTAAGCTTCTACTGGTTTTATTTTCGTTTTTCCATTAACTTCTACAGAATATGGACGAGCATCTTGACAATCGAACATAATTGGCATAGAAGGTCCGTAGATATCAGCATCTAATAAACCAACTTTGAATCCCATGTTTGCTAAACTAATTGCTAAGTTTGATGAAACAGTAGATTTACCAACACCACCTTTTCCTGATGCTACAGCGATAATATTTTTAACACCTGGCAATTCTGAACCTTTGATTTCGTTCGGATTTTTTTCTTCAACTTCAACAGAAATGTTAAGTTTAAGATTTGACTCAGGTAAATTTTCTTTAAATGCATTTTTCAACGCAATTTCCAAACGCTTGCGTTCGTGCATTGCAGGCGAAGGAGAAACAATATCCAAAATAATATCATTTCCCATCACTTGAGCGTTACGCATCCAATTGCGAATACCCAATTCTTCTAATACTTGATATATTTGATCTCTTGTGTAAGCCATCTTTTAAATTTAATGAGACAAAATTACGAAGAATCAAAGACTTTAAATAATCTAAAAACGTGATTTTAATTGTTTTGCTTTATAATTTGATAAATAGACTTAATTTGATGTATATTTAAACTTTAAATCTGACTATGGAAGAGCATATTATTTATCTGACGAATATAAGAAAACAGATTATTGATGAGCTTGAACAACACTCTCTGAAACAACTACTTTATATACCTGTTGGCTATAAAAACAATTTGTTTTGGAATGCTGCTCATGTTTTGGCAACACAGCAATTGATCCATTATTATTTAACCGATAATAGGATGTTGGTCGATATTCAGTTTATCCAGAAGTATAAAAAAGGAACAATTGGAAATACGGAAGTAACAGAAGAGGATGTGACAGAATTGAAGGAAATGTTGGAAAGTACACCAATGCAGATGTTCAAGGATTATCGTTCGGAAAAACTATCGTATTATCGATCATATAAAACAAGTTTTGGTATGACGTTAGAATCGATTGAAGATGCAATTTTGTACAACAATATTCACGAAGCAATGCATTTGGGCTATATGATGGCGATGAAAAAGAATATTCCTTTTTAAAATCAAACGCAGAATAAAATTTAAAAATTTAGATGTTAACATATAGAGATGCTAAACGAAGAGATTTAGAAAAAATAACAGAAATTTATAATTCGACAATAGCTTCGCGATTAGTGACTGCCGATACAGAACAAGTTTCAGTTGAAAGTAAAGTAAAATGGTTCGAAGAACATTCACCTGAAAAAAGACCACTTTGGGTTGTAGAAAATGAATCGAAAGACATTGTAGGTTGGGTAAGTTTTCAATCTTTTTATGGAAGACCAGCTTATGATGCAACTGTAGAAATTAGCATTTATTTAGATGCTACGCAACGTGGAAAAGGTTTAGGAAAACAAGTGTTGGAATATAGCATTACGAAAGCGCCAGAATTTGGAATCAAAACGATTTTAGGTTTTATTTTTTCGCATAACGAACCGAGCTTGAAATTATTCAAACATTTTTGTTTCGAAGATTGGGGAAATTATCCCAATATTGCAACTTTAGACGGAATAGAAAGAAGTTTAACTATTTTAGGTAAACGAATCGCGTAAAAAAAACCTCACTTCATTTGAAGTGAGGTTTTTTGGTTTATTAGATAAATTTTATTTACCAATACTCCAAATCAGTGCTTTTTCTTTAGTTGCTCTGTAAATTGTAACATGTTCTTCTTTCGGTTCTGGAGAATAATTCCATTGTAGATTTGGAAGTTTTTCTTGCGTTAAAATATTCTTCAAATCATCTGTATAAGGCAAAATATCACTTGCTCCAGATCCTGCAAACCATAACTTTTTTTGAGTAGAAGGAAATTTAGCTAAATCATTTTTTGCATTCAATAACATTTTATGATCGTTCCACCAAAGTGAAGGATCAATTGCAATATAATAATCAAACATTTCGGGTTGTTTCAGAAAAGTTTCCATGATAAATAATCCAGCCAACGATTCGCCAATAATTCCTTTTTGGGATTGAGTGCGATACTTTTTCGTGATTTCAGGAAATAATTCATCCTTGATAAAACTTCTAAATTCATTCGAACCACCCACAATATCGGCTATTTTTTTATCTTCTTCGTTTTCGGTTGGCGGACTCAAATCTTTGCGACGTTGTATATTTTCTATTCCAACCAAAATAACTGGTTTTATTTTTTTCGAAATAATCAAACTGTCCAATGTGTTTGCAATATGCGGAAAATCCTCTTTTGTTCCGCCATCTGGCATATACAAAACGAATAATGAATCCTGAGAAGTCGAATATTCTTTTGGAACCCAAACATTAATAATTCGCTTTTCATTCAGAATTTTAGAATCAATTGTAAATGTTTCATGTTTTGGAATAGGGTCGTCGTAAACAACTGGATTAGAGTTTTTGCAAGATGTAAAAAAACTAATAGAGATTACAACTAATAAGTAGTTAAAAATCGATTTCATGTATTTCATATTAAAGTATTTATTCAAATATACAAAAATCATAAAGAGTTGATTTTCTATTTAATAAAAAAGACCACTAAAAAATAGTAGTCTTTCTCAAATTATTTTCAGAAGATTTTTAATATTCTAAAAATCTCACTTTATCTTCGATTGGTTGACGAATAGCTTCTGGGATTTCTCCATCAAATTTTCCCATATAGAAAACACCAACACATTTTTCACCTTCTTCCATAGTTGTAAACTCATCAACATTTGCAATTACATTTGCTGGAGAAGACCAATATGCACCAATATTTAAGGCACTTGCCATTAACCACATATTTTGAACAGCCATAGAGGTTGCAGCTAATTCTTCCCATTCAGGATTTTTTTCTGTGTTGATAAAATTGATTAAAACAATTTTATTCGACTTATCACATTTCTCAATTAATGCATTTATTTTTCTGTCGCTCAATTGATCTGTTGGCGTTCCTTGCACATAAACACGCTTTACGTATTCGCGGAAACGGTCTTTTGCAGGGCCTTCTAATACGACAAAACGCCAAGGTTCTGTTTTTTTATGAGATGGTGCCCAGTTTGCTGCCTCAAAAATTTGATTCAATTCTTCGCGTGTAATTTCTTCTTGTGTGTATTGCGGAGGAAATATAGAGCGTCTATTTTTTATGATTGATAATAAATCGTTTGCATTCATGTTGTAACAATTATTAATTTTATTCTACTAATCAAGCAAATTTACATTAATTTCAATAAAACCAACGTTAAGATGAAAACATTAGATTACAACAAAATTGAGTATTACAAAAACAATAAATTTCAATTTGATATTGGGAAATATTTCAATCAATCATTAGAACTTTTCCAAAATAATTGGCAGCCATTTGTTATTTATGCTCTTGTCGCAGCTATTATTTATATGTTTACTTCCTTCACTGTAATCGGATTGCTTTTTGTGATGTATCCACTTATAATGGGATTTATGATTGGAGCAGAACGTGCCGAAAACAAAATGTCAGTAGAACTAGGTGACTTTTTTGGAGGTTTCAAAAATATAGGAAGCTATTTCCTTTTAACACTTATCGTAATGGGAGTCGCAATAGTTGTAATGTTACCATACATTATTTTTTCTTTTTTACCACTTATGTTTAATGATCCCGAAAATGTAAACCCAGCATTAATGATTGGTTCATCGCTTTTTGGTATGTTATACATCTTAGTGGCGACAGTATTTTTATTGTTCTTACAAGCGTGTATTTATCTGGCTCCGTATCTTATTCATTATGGAAATATGAGCGCTATTGACGCAATGAAAACTTCTTATGCAATCGTAAAAAAGAATTTTTGGTGGATGGTTCTAATAGCTATTGTTGTTAGTCTGGTTGCTTCAATAGGAGCTATTGCTTGTTATGTAGGTGCGTTAGCAACTTATCCAATTGGCTATATGATGGTTTATTTTATGTTAAAAGATATGATTTTGACAGATGATGAAAAAACAGAAATTGATCTACTTGGTACAAACCAAGAATAATATTAATTTTATCGAATGTTAGCAAAGCATTCGATTTTTACGAAAATGAATGAATTGGGAGCTGCAAAAGTTCCCTTTTTTTTTATGATCGATTTTTTGAAAGAAAATGGAGAAGTAATTCCGTTGAAGGAATTACCTGATGAGATAAAATTTGAAGTAGATTCAACAAAAAAAGAATTTTTTCAGAAAGATTTTAAATTCAATAAATTCCCGATTTCTTTTGACGAATATTTGCCAAAATTCAATTATGTTCACGATAATCTTTTGTTTGGAAATTCATATTTAACGAATTTAACGCTTCCAACAAAAATTGAAACAGATTTGACTTTAGATGAAGTTTTTCAGTTTTCTGAAGCAAAATATAAATTGAAATATAAAAACGAATTTGTTTGTTTTTCTCCCGAACGTTTTGTGAAAATTGAAGATCAAAAAATCTTTTCAAATCCAATGAAAGGAACCATTGATGCCTCGATTCTAAATGCGAAGCAACTTATTTTGAATGATGAAAAAGAAGCTGCCGAACATGCAACAATTGTCGATTTAATCAGAAATGATTTGAGTCTTGTTTCCGAAAATGTTGAGGTGATAAATTATCGCTACATGGATGAGGTGAAGACAAATGATGCAACACTTTTGCAAGTAAGTTCTGAGATAAAAGGCGATTTGAATGATGATTATAGTCAAAATTTAGGAACGATTTTCGATCAACTTTTACCTGCTGGTTCTATTTGCGGTGCGCCCAAAAAGAAAACCGTTGAAATTATTTTAGAAGCCGAGAAGTATCATCGAAATTTTTATACAGGAGTTTTTGGTGTTTTTGATGGCGAAAATCTTGATAGTGCTGTGATGATTCGTTTCATCGAAAATAATCAAGGTGAATTATTTTTCAAGAGTGGAGGAGGAATAACAGCAAAAAGTAAGGCAAAAGCAGAGTACGAAGAATTAATACAAAAAGTGTATGTTCCAATTTATTGAATCGATTTGTTGTGTAAACAAACAACTTCGAAATTTAGAATTTCATCAAGCGAGATTTGATCGAACAAGAAATGATAATTTTACTGAAATCAATCCGATTTTATTGGACGAAATTATTAAGTTTCCGACAGATTTAACGGACGAAAAATATAAAGTTAGAATTGTTTATGATCGTGAAATTCAATCGGTAGAATTTCAATCGTATCAAATCAAACCCATTGAAAGTATTCAACTTTTTGAGATCGAAAATAAAATTGATTATTCCTACAAATATTTAGATCGTTGGTTTTTTGATGAATATTTAAAAGAGTCAAAAACAGATGATTTGGTCTTGGTAAAATCAAATTATATTACAGATTGTATTTATTCGAATATTGTTTTTTTTGACGGTTCTCAATGGATCACGCCACGAACTTTTCTGTTGAAAGGGACAATGCGAGAAGCTTTGTTACAATCAGGCGAAATCATTCAGAAAAATATAAAAGTTTCAGATTTAGTTAATTTTAAATCATTCAAACGAATCAATGCGATGATGAATTTAGACGAAAGCCAAGAATTGGATATTTCGTTGTTAATTCAATAACTCTATGAAATTGATAGAGTATTGTTTGCGTTTTCATTTTTTAACATTACCTTTGCATAACTTATCAAGAAAGGTGGAGGGATTGGCCCTGTGAAACCTTAGCAACCAGATGACTTATAATCTAAGGTGCTAAATCCAACCTATTAGAGGGAAAGATGAGTAAAAGTATTTCACTTTTATCTGTTGGTTTCTTGAAAGTTTTATGATAATTAAAAATGAAAAGAAACAAATTTTTACTTGCTTCATTCGCATTTATTTGCGCATCTACACTTTTTGCTCAAGAAGTTGAAAAGGAGGAAACAAATCTTAACGAAGTTATTTTAATTGGTGGTCGTACATCAGAAAGAACGGTGGTTAATTCGTCGGTTCCTGTCGATATTATCGATGTTGAGAAATTGAAAACGTCTTCTCCTCAATTGAGTGTGAATGATATTTTGAATGTGGTTATTCCTTCTTTTAATTCGGTTCGTCAATCATCTGCCGATGGAACGGAGCATATTGATCCTGTGACGTTGCGTGGAATGGGACCAGATCAGGTTTTGGTTTTGATTAATGGAAAACGTCGTCACACAACATCCTTAGTGAATTACCAAAATACGGTAGGGAATGGTTCTGTAGGAACAGATTTAGGTGCAATTCCGATTTCAGCAATTGATAAAATTGAAGTTTTACGTGATGGTGCGGCTGCACAATATGGTTCTGATGCGATTGCGGGAGTTGTAAATATTGTTTTGAAATCTAAACCAGGTGGTGACGCGTCTTTGACGTATGGTCAGACTTCTCGAAATGATGGAGAAACGTACAATTTTAACGGCAGTTATGGAACGAAATTAGGACAATCGGGTTCGATTGTTTTTTCGGCAGTTGTAAGTGAGCGCAAGAAAACGAATCGTTCGAAAGATCATAATTTAGATATTTTTGGAGATAATTTCGCCTACGATTTTGCAGATGATCCAGATGCTGCAAGAGCTGCGGATGACGCTAAAATTGCTGCTTTAGGGCTTTCGAGAAAAGATTTTAGATTTCAAATTGGAGATGCGGCAATCAAAAATCAACAATTTTTTGTAAATGCTGAAACGGCGATTAATGATCGATTAGATTTTTATTCATTTGGAGGCGTTTCATTACGCCAAGGAAATGGATTCGGTTTTAGAAGATTGCCAAGCGAATTGTCTGAAGATGCGTTAAAAATTTATCCAAATGGTTTTCAAGCAACGTTAAAATCTAATGTAAATGATTATTCAAATTCGACAGGATTACGTTATTCATATGATGGATGGAAAGTTGACTTGAGTAATACTTTTGGTTTAAATTCATTCAAATATGATTTAGAAAATTCAATTAATCAATCATTAGGTTTAAATTCTCCAACCGATTTTTATGCAGGGAAACATCAATTTTTACAAAATACAGTCAATTTAGATTTTTCGAAACGAATCAATCAAAATGTTAGCTTAGCGTTTGGAGGAGAATATCGTTTTGAACAATATAAAATCGAAGCAGGAGATGAAGCTTCTTACACAGGTTCTGGATCTGAATCTTTTGTAGGGTTTTCTCCATTGAATGTTGTAAAAGGTGATCGTCACTCAGTTGCGGCTTATGTAGATGGAGAATTGAAATTTGGAGATTTTACGGCTGATTTAGCTGGACGATTTGAAAATTACTCAGATTTTGGAAGTACAATCAACGGAAAATTAGCGATGCGATATGAATACGCAAAAGGATATTCGGTTCGTGGAGCGATTTCGACAGGATTTAGAGCACCTTCTTTACAACAAAAATATTTCAGTAATTCGTATACCGATTTATTCTTGAATGATAATGGTGATCAAGTTTTGGTAACAAAAGGAATTATTCGAAATGAGTCTGAATTGTCGAAAGAAATTGGTTTGGATAAATTAAAAGAAGAAAAATCAATCAATGCAAGTTTAGGTTTAACATTTCGTCCGACTTCAAAATTATTTATCACATTGGATGGATATTTTATAAAAGTTGATGACCGAATTGTCTTAACTTCTGATATCACAGATCCTGCTTTAGAAAAATATAATGTAGCGACAGCGCGTATTTTTACGAATGCAATTGATACAGAAACCAAAGGTTTGGATTTAGTAATTTCCTATGATACTCGTTTAGGTCGAGGAAAATTGAATGCAAGTTTATCAGGAAATATCAACGAAACAAAAATTGTCGGTTATCATTTTCCAACAGCTTTAACAATTCCAACGGAAGAATTTTTTGGTCCTGATCAAGTCAATATTATCGAATCATTAAGTCCAAAAACAAAAGCAACTTTAGGATTGAATTATGCAATTTCTGGATTCAATTTTATGGTGCGTAACACGTATTTCGGAAAAGTGACAAAAGATGGATATCCTTGGGGAAGTATCCAAGAACATACGGGAAAAGCGGTGACGGATGCTTCGATTGGTTATGATATTACAAAGAATTTCAACTTTACAATTGGTGCAAATAATTTGTTTGATGTTTTCCCAGACAAGCAAGTTTACGAAAATTCTTATTATGGAGTTTTTCCGTATGCGCCAGTTCAAATGGGGATGACAGGAGCGTATTATTTTGCGCGTGCAAGTTTTAAATTTTAATCAATAATAAAATATTCAAAGTGTCAATTTTAATGTAAATTCAAACATTCAATTGGCACTTTTTTGTGTATGGCACATTCAAAAATTGGTTGGAAAACCGCAGCAGCTTTAGTGATTTCGAATATGATCGGAACAGGTGTTTTTACCAGTTTGGGTTATCAAATTTCTGATTTAAAAAATACAACTTCTATCTTATTATTGTGGTCAATAGGAGGATTGTTAGCGTTGATTGGCGCATTTATTTATTCGGAATTAGCTTCAAAATTTAAACAATCAGGAGGAGATTATATTTATTTATCTCGGACATTTCATCCCGTTTTTGGTTATTTATCAAGTTGGATTTCTTTATTCGTTGGTTTCTCAGCGCCAATTTCTTTAGCGGCTTTGGCAATGGGAAAATACTTGAATGTTTTCGGGTTTGATTTAGGAAAAGAATTTGCAATAGCCATGATTTTGATTGTTGCCGTTTTTCAATCATTCAGTCTAAATTTGAGTAGTAACTTTCAGAATATTTTTACTATTCTAAAAGTTGTATTTATTGTTGTTTTAATTGCTTTAGGTTTTTATTTTGCTCCAGCAGTTGAGCCAAATGCGGTAGTTTTTGATTCGACTTGGAAAAATGAATTGTTACTTCCTGCATTTGCGACGTCTTTGGTTTATGTTACTTTTGCTTATACAGGTTGGAATTCGGCTTCATACATCGTAGAAGAAATTGAGCAACCAAAACAAAACTTACCAAAAGCACTATTTATAGGCGTTATTTTTGTCACGATTTCTTATGTTTTGCTAAATTATGTTTTCTTGAAACATGCATCAGTAGCAACTTTGGCTGGACAAGAAAATGTTGCAAATATTTCGTTCGGTAATCTGCTTGGAAATAATGTAAAATGGGTGAGTTGCTTTATTGCTTTACAATTGATTGCGACGATTAGCGGTTATTTGTGGATTGGTTCTCGTTTGACGCAAGCCACAGCGCGCGAAAATAAATTGTGGAATTTTATGGCGAAAGAGAACAAAAATAGAATTCCAGTTCGTGCAATTTGGGTGCATACAGCAATTAGTATTTTGCTAATTTTTTCAGGAGATTTTGAAGTGATTTTTACCTATACATCGTTTGTTTTACAAATATTAGCAACATTAGCAGTTTGTACAGCTTTCTTTATCAAACAAGATCAATTAACTATTATCAAAAGTAAATTCTTTTATGTCTTACCTGCTATATTTTTAGCATTTAGTTTATATATCTGTTATTTCGTTTTGATGCAAAAACCAAAAGAAAGTTTATTTGGTTTAGGTATTATTGCATTAGGAATTGTATTATTCTATTTTGATAAAAGAATTGAGAAAAAAGATTAAATATTAGTTCATAATAACACAAAACCCACTCAAATTTGAGTGGGTTTTTATTTTTTAATCTTTTATTCCGTTAAAAATATATTGTAAAATCGGGTTGATTTCTGGATTTTCAAGATGTTTTTTGAAAATTTTGGTATGATATTTCGGTTTATTAATCATTTTACGCTCAACTAATTCGTCAATTGTATCAATGTATTCAACTGAAGTTTTTCCAATCAATAAATTATCCAAAGAACGCCCTTGATCAACATAATTCAAAATTGTTTTCAAACCTTTCAAGTAAAGTGCATCTTTTGTAAAACCACCACCACGATAAACGCGAGTTGTCAGATAAAATGCATCTTCTGGTTGCATTTTGTATTCTTCCATCAAGGTCATAAATGTTTCGTTGAATGATTTTCCATTTGTCAACATATGAACTGCCATAACGCGTAAACCAAGTTCTCTTAGTCGGCTATGATTAATAGAATCAGAATAATATTCACTTAAAATCGCTAAACCTTCTTGCGTTAATGTATTTACAGGTAAACCAATACTAAAGATTTTTAATGGTTGATCCAACGCGTTCATCGTTGTTACCATGTGAACTCCAATTTCGTGCTCAATTAAACCATTTGTAAAACGTTTGTCAAACTTAACGCCACGTTTAATCACAACTTTTCTCTTGCTATTGATTACAAGTGCTTTTGATGCGATATCATCCGAAACTTCGATGTCAAATTTGAAACCATAATCATTCGTAGCATTTCTAAAAAGATTAACCACTTCTTCCTCTGTATAATTTCCTTGTTTATCCATTCTAAATTCAGGACAATAAAGGATAAAGTTCGCGTTTTCGATATCTTTTTTGGATGGTTCGCCAAAGTAACGCAACGAATTGTATAAAAATTTATCCGTACCAAGATTGGCTAATAAATCGACCTTATCAAAATAAGCGTTAATCGTGTTAACATACATATTTTGAATACTAATATCATTGATTTTTTCGACTTTAATATTCGATAATTTTCGTTTAAATTCGAATGGATCAATGTTAAGCGGATTGTATTTAAATTGTGGTTCGTATGTATATTTTGAAGCTAAAAATTTCTTCTTTTCAAATTCTAAATTGATCGGATTGATAACACTTAACAATTCAAAATTCTGAACCAATTGGCACAATTGTTTATCAATTTTAACCAAGTCAGATTCTAATTCATTGTGCAAAATATTTACTTGCTTAGAACCTACTTTGTACGTTGTTTCCGTTTTTACAAACTCATAAGCGTGGTTAAGAATCGCTGATTTAAAACCTTCTTTAATTTGGTTAATAATTTCTGGAAAAGATTCTCCTGTTAATTCATCACAATAAATTTTTGAAACTTCTGTCGCTAAAACCAACGTATTTTTGAATCGATTTGTAACAAATTCTAACAAATAACCGCGTCCATAAAATACATCGTTAATCGCTGAATAATTGTGAATATTTTCTAACTCAATATTTGCTAATTCATCGCGCCAACTTTCTACATAGTTTCCGTAACGTTCGTTGTCAACTCGCTCCGCACCAATGTTGAAGACAGGAACCGGACGATCCCAACGTTTCCAATTGTACGAATGAATATCATAAACCAAACATGATTTAAATTTAGTTTCAAGCTTGTTGATTAAAGCTTCTAAAACTTCATAAAAAGCGTGATGTTTTGCAATACTTTTTTGTTTTTGAGAAACCGACAAAGGTTCTTTCCAAACCTGTTTTCCCCAAGCTTCTTCGTACACAGCAGTTTCTGGACCACGGTTCAAATCGTATTCAAATCGAGAATCACAACCTTGAATTAAGATTGGAAAAGTTTCTACAAACTCAGCAGTATGCGGATCTTCCTCGTACCAACGTTCATAATTGCTTAATAAACATTTTTCGCGAATATCTTCGCGCATTTGTCCACCATCATGAATGGCAGCACAAACGTAAGGAATGTATTCGTCGATTTTTATTTTGAATGATTCGTCTTCTGCATAAGCTTCAAATACAATTTCGTTCTCAATATTCTCTAAAATTTGCTGTATACTTATGGATTTCATGCTTTAAATTCTTTATATTTCTCCAATAACATCGACACGATTTGTTTCTGAATTTCGTTGTTATTGTTTACATTATTGTGAGGAACAATTCCTCCAGGACTTACTACATTTAGCTCAACCATTTTTCCGTTAATCAAATCGATACCACAAAAATAAATTCCATCTTCATTTAATTGTTTTCCTATTTTACGGCATAAATCTAACTCATGTTCACTCATTTCGTGTCTAATCGCAGAACCACCAGCCGAAATATTAGAACGGTGGTCACCTTCTGCAGGAACACGCATAATTGCACCAATCGGTTCACCATTAATCACAATAGCGCGAACATCACCTTTTTCTGCACCTTCTATATAATTTTGACAAATAATAGGCTGAGAATATCCGGTATGATTGATATAAAAATCGCAAATCGAGCTTAAGTTACCAATATTTTTTCGTTCGAAAAGTATAACACCTTTACCACCCATTCCGTCTAAAGGTTTGATGATAAATTTCTCGAAATTATTTTCTTCTACAAACGATTTTATCAAATCAATATCTTTTGTAATAAGTGTTTGAGGAACAATTGTTTCTAGACCATCATCAAAAGATGCGGCGTATATTTTATTATTTGCTTTACGTAATCCCGAAATTTTATTCACGAAGAAAACTTTATCTTCGATTAATTCTAACATATTCAACAAAAGCGGATCAATTGGTGGATCGGCTCTCATAAAAATTATATCAAATTCGGTCAAATCTTTTATACTACTTTCAAATTTCATGGTGTGATAAAACTCAACACAATCATTTGTTTCTGTAGTTATCATCTTTTTGCAGTTTCCTACAACTTTACCTTTGGCAATAGAGATATCTTTTTTTGTCAAATAGGATACTTCAAAACCACGGTCTACGCATTCTTTGATAATTCGCATTGTGGTATCTTTACCTGGTTCAACCTTGTCCCAAGGATACATTACGAAGCATATTTTCATATAAATAAAAAGGGTATTAAAATCAATGCAATAATAACTAAAAGTTTAATACAAAAAATACTCTACAAAAAAATATATAATATTTGTTTCGATTCTACGGAAACAACTGATTACTAACAAGTAATCAAAAAAAAGGGTGATTGATTTTTTAATTTCAATCACCCTCAGGTTGGTAAACTATAAACTATTTATTTCTTAAACGATCAATTGTTTCTTGAACTTTCGGATCATCTGCTTTTACACTGTAGTAATCTGCAATTTTTCCATTTTGATCAAGAACCATATACCGAGGTATCCAATTTAAATCAATACCTGTGCCAAAATTACCTTTCCAATTATTTCCCATGTAAAAGTGCTGACCTTCAATTTGATATTTTTCAATCCCTTTTTTCCATGCTTCCTCCGTTTTGTCCATTGAAAGGTAAACAAATGTTACATCAGGATTTTTTTCGTGTAAGGCTTTCAATGCAGGCATGTTTTTGATACAATCTCCACACCATGTTGCCCACAAATCCAACAAGACAATTTGTCCTTTATAATTTGAAAAAGCTTTTTCGATGGTTACCGAATCTCCTTCAGAAGTTACCACTATATCCTGTAAGGCTGCCTCCGGAAATTCAGTTTTCATCACCGTTGGAATTTTCTGCGAAAAAGCAGTAATTCCTACAAATAATATTAAAACGCTAATTATTCTTTTCATGATAATTTTTTATCGATTTCATGTATTTACAAAATCTATACCAATTCAGTAGACTTTAAAGCAAAGGTAAATATTTATTTCTAATCATTGCAAAAAGATGTAATTTTGTTTCATGCAAAAATATCTGATTATTGGGCTTGGTAATATTGGTGCTCAATACGAAAATACTCGTCATAATATTGGTTTCAAGGTTGTTGAAGAAGTTGCTAAAAAAGTTGATGCTAAATTTTCACCATCAAATTTTGGTGAAGTAGCACAGTTTAAATATAAAGCGCGTCCAGTTACGTTGTTAAAACCAAATACATACATGAATTTGAGTGGAGATGCGGTTCGTTTTTGGATGAAAAAAGAAAATATTTCGTTAGAAAATATTTTTGTCATTACAGATGATTTGAACTTGCCTTTCGGAACAATTCGTATGCGTGGAAAAGGTAGCGATGGTGGACACAATGGTTTGAAGGATATTCAAAATAAAGTTGGCGGACAAAATTATGCGCGATTACGCTTTGGTGTAGGAAACGAATTTTCGGAAGGTAAACAAGTGGATTATGTGTTAGGCGATTGGTCGGCAGAAGAAAATGAAAAAATGAATGAACGATTGAATTTGGCTGCTGATGCAGTTTTGTCGTTTATTTTTCAAGGATTAGGTAATACAATGAATCAATATAATGGTAAATAAAATTTTAGGAGTTGCAATGATTGCAGGAACACTTTTTTTAGGTTCTTGTGCAAGCAATTCGTCAAGCTCAGAAGGAAAAGAAGCGAAAATAGAAGAAATAACTTCGACATTAGACAATGTAAATGAAATTAATTTCAAGAGTAATAAGAATGTTTTGTTAGACGTTCGTACACCTGAAGAGTTTGCTGAAGGTCATGTTCCTGGAGCGGTAAATATAGATGTGAAAAATCCAAATTTCGAAGAAGAAATTCAGAAATTAGATACAAAAAAGAATTATTTCATTTATTGCAAATCTGGTGTTAGAGCAAAATTAGCAACAGAAAAAATGCAAGAAAAAGGTTTCAAAAATGCGAAGAATTTCAAAGATGGAATGTCAACGTACAAAGGAACTGTAACAAAATAATGGAAGGATTTCGTCCCGAAATATTAAAAGAAATTGTCACAACAAAAATGCCTTTCGGTAAATATGAAGGGCGATTGTTGTGCGATTTACCTGTTTCTTATTTGGAATGGTTTGTTGGTAAAGGTGGTTTTCCGAAAGGGAAATTAGGAATTCTTTTATCCACTGTTTATGAAATAAAATTAAATGGATTAGAAGATATTATCTACGAATTGAAACGTCAATTTGGTTAAACTTCCCATTCATAAAAATTTGCATCATCACGCAATTGAAATCCAGCACTTGGATATAATGAATTTCCAATATCATTCGTAACACTTGTTTCTAACAACATTGCACAAGCATCTGTTTTGCGACACAGATTTTTTGCTTCTTCTATCAATTCTCTTGAAAAACCTTGTCCGCGAAATTCTGGTGAAACAAATAAATCATTCAAAATCCAGAAACGTTTCATTCGAGTAGATGAAAATGAAGGAAATAATTGTACGAAACCAACTGCTTTTTCGTCTTTATTATAGGCTAAAAAGATAACCGATTCGTCATTTACAATTCTGGCTTCTAAAAATTTTTGCGCTGCTTTTACATCAGATTTCTTATCATAAAATTGACGATACGCGTCAAATAAAGGAACTAATTCTTCTAGATTATTTATAGTAGCTTGTTGTGTCATGATGCTGTGATTAAATATTCTTTTTTATTGTATTTATCTACAAAATATAATTGATTATTTCTGCATCTCATTTTCCCAAAAACAGATTTTATATTTTCTAATACAATTTTATATTCAAGTGTAAATATATTTATTGAAATAAGATTTATATCTGGATTTCTAGTAGAATTCCATTGTTGTAAATATATCGTTGAATTGTGTTTATAAAACCAATCTCCAAAGATTTTACTATTCAATTCTTTAATTTCTGGATTAGAATTAAGCGAGAAAAAAGTTGGACCAAACCGAATTTCACCAGCAAATTGTTTTTGAATTCTTAATGATTCATATTCTATTAAATTTTCCCAGTCCATAACCTTCAAATTCTCACATTAAATTTATCCATACAAATTACTTCCATCCAAATATTCCCAAACTTTTGGAGGTAACATAGGTTTTATATTTTTTCCATTTTTGATTGCATTTCTGATAAATGTAGAAGAAATTTCCATCAAAGGCGCTTCAACGATTTCGACATTATCCAAATTTTCTTCTTGCGAATAACCAGGACGCGGATAAACATACAATTGATAATCGCGCATTAAAATCTCAGCGTTTTTCCATTTCGAAATTCCATCCAAATTATCAGAACCCATAATCAACGCAAAATCATGCTCAGGAAATTTTTCGTTTAGATGAATTAAGGTATCAATTGTGTACGAAGGTTTTGTTAATGTAAATTCGATGTTAGAAGCACGAAGATTAGGATAATCTTTAATCGCTAATTCTACCATTTCTAATCGATCATATTCATTTGCTAAAGAACTTTTTTTCTTCAACGGATTTTGAGGCGAAACCACAAACCAAACCTGATCCAAATCGGTGAATTGTTGAAAATGATTGGCAATAATTAAATGTCCGACATGAATAGGATTGAATGATCCAAAATATAAACCGACCTTCATAAAATTGATTTTTTAGAAAAACAAAAATACGATAATTGTAGAATAAAAAAATCCAGCCGAAGCTGGATTGTATCTTTAGAATTTCACTAATTCTTTATATAGCTTGTGTGTAGGAAGTCCCATTACATTGAAATAACTTCCATTCATATTGTCCACACCTATGTAACCAATCCATTCCTGAACGCCATAAGCACCCGCTTTATCGAATGGTTTGTAATTATCGATATAGAAATAAATTTCTTCGTCCGTTAAATTTACAAAAGTAACTTGCGTTTCGTCCGAAAAAGTAACTTCTTTCTCTACAGAACGAATTGTAACCGATGTATAAACTGAATGTGTTTTTCCGCTTAATTTTTTAATCATTTCGTACGCTTCTTCTCTATTCGAAGCTTTTTCTAACGACTCATCATCAACCCAAACAGTTGTATCCGATGTAATAATTAAATCATTTGGTTGAATATCCGTATAAGCTTTTGCTTTTTTAGCGGAAAGATATTCGGTGATTTGTTCTTTCTTGAATTCGTTGCGATCAAATGTTTCGTCAATATCCAATGAAATTGTCGAAAATTTCAATCCTAATCCAGCTAAAAGTTCTTTTCTTCTTGGCGATTGTGATGCCAAAATGATATTGGTATCTTTTAATTTTTCTGTTAATAACATTTCAAATTCTTTTATACAGAAGCTACTTCTTCTGCATTATACCATTTGTTTTGAACTTTCAAAATTTGTTCTAATAGATCGCGAACGCAACCTTTCCCTCCGTTTTCTGGTGAAATATATTCCGAAGCTTTGCGAACATCCATACAAGCATCGTTAGGACAAGCTGATAATCCAACTAAATTCATCACAGCTAAATCTGGATAATCATCGCCCATATACGCTATTTCATCAGGATCTAATCCATAAGAAAAAAGTAAATCTTCGAAAGCTTCTACTTTATCACGTTTATTCACGTAGATATCAGTTAAGCCTAAATATTTTAAACGATTTACAACAGCTTCATCTCTTCCTCCAGTAATCACTGCAATTCGTATTCCTTGTTTGATGGCTAATTGCATCGCATAACCAT
>NZ_DKHL01000056.1:5688-9028 GCF_002453775.1 Empedobacter sp. UBA6745 | reverse complement strand
CAAATCTTTTTCGATATTATCGTAAACAATCTTTATTTCATCACGGTAAACATATCGATTGATTTGATAATTAGATGTAATGATATAGGGTATTTTACCATATACATTCATCAAATTAAAATGCGTAAATGCTCTAATAAACAACACTTCTGCTATCAATTTATTTTTTAACTCAAGGGATAAATTCGTTGAATTATTTAATGCCTCTATAGCTAAATTTGTTTCATAAATAATTCTATAATTATTTGCCCATATAGACGTTACAAGTGTATTAGAAGGCAATAATTGATGGGAATGAAACATTGAAAGGTTATTGCTCGTAGAACCATAAAAATCAAGTTCATCTGCATACAAACTAAATAATACGCTTGATCCATTTGTACTTCCCGACAACAAACCATCATTTTTCATGTCTTTGTAAATACTCGCAACTGCTGCATTAGCAGTTTGCTCGTTGTTGTAAACCTTTTCAATTTTTATTTCTCCCTTAGGATCATCAGTTTCAATCCAATCATTACAAGCAGCCAATGTGAATATGGCATTCAATAGGATGAATCTATTCATCACATATATTGTTCTATTATTTTTCATGGTTTCAATTTTTTAAAATGAGATAGTTGTTCCAAATGCGATACGTTTTAATGGAGGTAAAAAATCTTCAATTTGTTCGGGATCGCCTCCTTTATAATTCGTAAGCGTTAGCAGATTAAAACCTTGTGCATATAAAGCGACTTTATAATTTTTCTTAAGAGGAACATTGTAGTTTATCGAGAGTGATTTTAACCTCACAAAAGAAGCATCACTTACAACTCCAGTACTTGTATAAAAATAATTTTGAGCAACAACAGCATTTGTATTAGAGCCTGTTGTATAAATTTGCGTACGTCCTTCATCTAGAACCGATGTAGGTTGATTAAAGAATGTACCTGCTGCATTTAACGTATGCAGTTCGTTGTAGGCTTTCTTTTTCGAGAATTGAAAAAGTACCTCAAGATTCCAATTGTTATAACGAATGGTATTTCCTAAACTTCCGTACCATTTGGGATTGAAATCCGTATATATTCTACGATCATCGGCACTACTTATTTTTCCATCATTGTTATAATCCTCGAACATATAAGTTCCATTTACAGGGTTTATCCCTATATAATTGTATAGCTTTGTGATATTTATAGATTGCCCAATAACATATTGATTGCTATAACTGGATTGAGCTAGATTTTCGAACGCTTTTAATTTATTCTTTGGAAATGTAATTAAAAAGGATGTTTCCCATTGCCATTTATCTTTCTTAATATTGGTTGAATGGATCGCAATTTCTAATCCTTTATTAACCACTACTGCATCCAAATTTGCTTGAATTGTTTTAAACCCTGTTGTAGCAGGTAACGAATAGCCTATTAGCTGATTATTGGATTGATTGTGGTAATAGTTTACTTCAAGATTTAATCTATTTTTCAGAAAAGCCAATTCTATTGCTCCTTCTATCTTTCGATTTTTTTCCCATGAAAAATTCGGATTATGTAAACGAGAAGGTGTTAAATAAGTTGTTCCATCATAACCATCTTGTTTTATAGAATATGTACTCAAATACTGATAATCCCCTATTTGATCGTTTCCAGTAATTCCATAACTCCCTCTCAATTTTCCGAAACTCAACCACGATTGATCACTCAAAAAATGTTCTTTCGAAAAAATCCAAGCAGCGCCTATTGCACCAAAATTCGCTAGTTTATTGGCTTCTCCAAATCGACTTGATCCATCTCTTCTTGCTGTAAGATTAAGAATATATTTTTGATACAAACTGTAATTAAATCGTCCATAGATCGCATTGTATTTATACTGTGAAGAAATATCTTGCAGAAATTGAAATGTTTTTGCTGCGCTCCTCACATTCATTAGTGCATTATCTGCGAAGCCAACTCCTCTTGTAACCAACTGATTTTGTTCGTTCATCATAAAAGTTGCTCCTACATTCAAGGTAATTTCACTATTTGTCCAACTAAGATGATAATCCAATTGCGGTTCTATTGACCATACTTCTTTTTCATTCTCATTCATTATGACACTACTATCAGCACTTGTATTACCATACACAGGATTTCTTACTGTATGTGGATTGAAACTTTTATCTTTTAAAATTGAATGATTGTAACCTAAATTCGTTTTAAATGTTAATTGATCCGTTAAAGCATAGCTCATATTAAAGCTGGTATTCAACACATTTTCATGACTACGATAGGTACTATAAGTAGATGCTATAGGGTTTGTCCATGTATTATTTTCCCAATTTAGATTTCCATTTTCATCGAATAAAGCGGGTGCATTGGGAGCTAATTTTTTAGCTGTACGCGCTAAGTTTTCTATTGGTAATACATTGTTATCATCTCCATAAATTAGGACAGTACCTACTTTAAATCTATTGTTTTTAGAAGAATGATTAAGATTGACAAAGGCGTTCAGTTTTTTATAGCTATAATCCCCATATAAAACAGAAGTTTCTTTCATAAAATTGGTGCCAATCATAAAACTTGTTTGCTCATCACCACCCATAATATTTAGTCTTGTATTATTGGTTGTACCAGTATTCCCTATTAGTACTTTTTGCCAATCGGTGTATCGCGTTTGATCCCATGCTCCATTAATATCATACGCATTTGTTGGGTAGTTTGTAATCCCATCATTTGCAAATGCTTTCTTTCGCATCATGAGGTATTGTTCTGTATTTAGAAGATTTACTTTTTTTGTAATGGAATTGACACTAATTGAAGAATCTATATTAAATGTAGTTTTTCTCTTTTGTCCCTTTTTAGTCGTTATCAAAATCACCCCATTTGCACCACGCGAACCATAAATAGCAGTAGCATCCGCGTCTTTTAAAACTTCAATCTTCTCTATTGATTTTGGATCGATAGAATTTAACGGATTAATGTTTGAATTGGGCATTACGGTATTGGAGATACTGGTGTAAGACATAGAATTCATATCAAACGGAACCCCATCTATTATAAACAATGGATCATTCCCCGCACTTATACTATTCTGTCCTCTTAACCGAATGGTATAACCACCACCTGCTGTTCCTGTAGTTGGCGTAATTTCTAAACCTGCAACTCTACCCTGCAAGGCATCTAACACATTATTCACAGGCTGATTCTCAATTTCTTTAGCCGTTACACGTGCAATTGACCCCGTTCGTTCTTTGTCTTTTACGGAGTAGTATCCTGCATTGATCACCACATCTTTCAGCTGAATCCCGTTGTCTTCTTTTGTGAAACGTACATTGATCACACTTCTATTCAACACTGCTTCTTCTCGAATAGGGAAATCCAATTGCTCA
>NZ_DKHL01000056.1:0-5530 GCF_002453775.1 Empedobacter sp. UBA6745 | reverse complement strand
AAATTTTTTCATAATTTTACAATAGTTTTTTAAAATTCAACATTAGTTTTAAAAGCCACTCCTTTTCCTGTACATCGCGCCAACTTTGTTTTTGGGAAAGGAGGTTTTATCTTTTTGCGTTATAAGTTTTACGCTTAACGTTTTACGTTTTTATTCTTATTAATACTCAAGTTCACTTTTTATAACGGATTTTGTCATTCTGGGCTTGTCTCAGAATCTCATCTCGTTGGTATTCTTAGCTTGTCGAAAAATTTCTTCCTTTCATTTTTTTGAGCATCCAAAAAAACGAAACAAAAAAAGATGCCGACAGTAGTCTCTCAATGATTCAACTAAATAAATTATTTCCATAAAGTTGGCAACTCACTCCACTCAAACACTCCAACTTTTTTATTCCAATAATTTAGAGTTGAATTACATTTCGATTCTAAATCGTCGGATTTTTAATTCTTATTTATATACTCAAATTCACTTTTAACAACGAGTTTAGAAACGGTCAATGCTGAAAAGTCGAGTGTCAATTAGGCGTAAAGAGCGTTAAAATGATTTATGTTCGCATTTCATATGCGAATGATTCAAAGCATTTAGCGAGTAGCCATTATTGACCGACTTGTAAGCAAAGACTTGATTTTTTGATTACTTTTTGATCAAGCAAAAAGCAATAAATAGAGAACTTCTAATTATCGTAAATTCCATTTAGAATTTCATCTCTATTATCATGCTCGCGTGAGCTCGTCTACTTTTATCCTATATTCCTCCTAAAAATATCCCCCTCTGACAAGTTTTAAAAATTACATTAATAAATGAAAACTAAAAATTAACACTAATCACTTTATGAAGATCATTTATACTCTTTGTGTTGTCTTCGGGGGATAGAGTGTGAATCTGTTTACTCTTTCATGATTTTACATACGTTTTTTAATTCAACATTAGTTTTAAAAGCCACTCCTTTTCCTGTACATCGCGCCAACTTTGTTTTTGGGAAAGGGGTTTTTCTTTTTACGTTATACGGTCTACGCTTAACGTTTTACGTGTTATTCTTTCTTGCTGTCACATTGAGTGATTTTCGTTTCATAGAAAAAGAAAATAGTATCGAAATGTCACTTTTTTTAATGTCACTTTTTTTCGTCAAAAAAACTAACGAAAAANNAATAAGTTTCAGCCATTCAATATTTTAAATCATTTGCTGCGCAAACAGTAAAATATTTTAACCATGGCGATCAACTTTTTGACACTCGCCTCCAAATCATATGACATTTTTATAATCCTTTTTCAAATACATCATACATTGTACATTTTACTTAATACATACTACATTTTACAACTCAACATCGATACACGAACCTCGAACAAACCATACGGAACGCATATACAATGGATACAGAATGGATACAGCGCGGATACAGAAAAGTGTCATTTTGGATATACACCGATACAGGGATTTAACACTTTTTAACACATTGTTTCTCTAATATTCTGTCATTTCAAGAAATCTTTTTTCATTTTTTGAGCGCAAAAAACGAAACAAAAAACTCTTGTCTTTGATTTTCGACGGTCAAAATTAGTTTCAGCCATTCAATATTTTAAATCATTTGCTACGCAAACAGTAAAATATTTTAACCATTTACTTCAACTTTTTGACACTCGCCTCCAAATCATATGACATTTTTTAATCCTTTTTTCAAATACATAATACATTGTACTTTTTACATCGTACAACTCTAAAATCTCAATACTAAAATCTCACGTCTCATATCTAAATAAAAGGTAGCAGAACCCCAATAAATTTGGAAAATGATATGAAAGGCATTACTTTTAATGTGCGAAAAAAAAGAGTATAACCTAGCTGTCAAAGTCTCCTTACCGAGGCTCTGATAGAGAGCGTGTAAAAAAAGGATAGTCCTTTTCTTTACGATCCGTTAAATGTTATAAAACGGAGATTTGTTCTTTAAAAGAATTAGTAACACCAACAGACTTTGTCTGGCGGTTTTTTACGGATGAATGGAAATTGTTTCGTTCTCATTTTGTGTTGGGTTTTATGGAACGATGTCTTCTATTCTTGATAGAAGTAGAAATAAAAAGTCAGAGAAACGATTTACACTCCTTCATTATCGTGAGGAAATCCGGTAAGAAAACCTTTAGAGTAAACTCTTGCCCAATGAAGTACAAACGCATAAATCGCCCTCTGGAATTATCGCAAATATATGAAAATCCCAGTGTATTGGGCGACTTTTTGTACTCTCTAGGGCTTATAATTTACCGGATTATTCCCGAATAGAGAGACATCATTTCGTTAAGTCAAATAGCCTTAACTAATTGTGTCGCTTTAAACATATATCAAATATACAATGTTTGACACTAAACGCCAAACTTTTTTAATAAATATTTTAAATTATATGAAAATTAATCGATTAGATATTGTTTTTAAAGAAAGAAATGTACAAAATAGAGTCATTGCTAAATTTATTGGTAAAACTGAATTTACAATATCTAAATGGCGAAATAACAAAAGACAACCTTCTTTGGAAGAACTAATTGAAATTGCAAAATTACTAAGAGTAAGTATTTATGATTTAATAGAACCAACAAACTGGGACAATGAAAAAACAGATACATATGAGGAGTTTGTAAAAAAAGTAAAAGACATTAAATAATTAAAAACGGTTAGTTTAAAATAAAAATCTTAAATTCGAAATGCCTATAAGTCATAGGCATGACGTTCATTTATTACTCAGGTGTTAGATTTTAGGTTAAAAGTTCACCTGAGTTTTTTATTTATACGTAAATTAATATAAGTAAAGGGCTTCTATATAGAAGCCCTTTACTTATTTACACAATAATGGTTATAAATTAGATTTGTTTGTATATTTGGGATTAATTTTACAAAGTCAAGACATAGTTTTTTTTACGAAACTATATTTTACTAAGTAAAAATACTTGCAGTCATTAGACGTAATTCTAAAAACGATAAAGCATAAATGAATCTATCAAAAATAGAACTTGTATCAGAAGAAACTATACAAAAAATAAAAGAATTAAAACTTAAAGCAGAATCAACTGAAATTGATTTTAAGGAAATTTATAAAGTAAGTGATAAAAAATCTAAAGTAGAGTTTATTAAAGATTTGAAATCATTCGCAAATTCTAAAGGTGGTTATATCATTTTTGGAGTTAATAATAATGGTGAATGGGTAGGCTTAGATGATAGAAGCGATGATGATGTAGATGATGCAACAATTTACAACATTATAGATGAATATGTTGATGGCGAAATTAATATTATAAGTAATATTGTAGAATTAGATAATAAAGCCTTTTTTGTTATTTACATTGAGCCTTGTGAGAAAATTTTAATTTTCAAAAAAGATGGTCAATTCCAAAAGAAAACTTGGGGACAAAATAAAAAAGAAGCGAATGACTTCGCATTCAGAAAAAACGATATTTATTGTAGAAGAGGAAGTCGTTCAATAAAAGCTGATAAGCTATTTTATCAAAAAAAATCCAATCAATTTAGAATTATTGAAAACATATTAGATCAAACAAATATTTATAATGAGTTCATTGGAAGAAAAAAATACATTACTGATTTGTATGAAAAATTATTGAATCCTAATAATCGAATTATTCAAATAGATGGAATTGGAGGGATTGGAAAAACAAGTTTTGTACATTATTTCTGTAAGCAGTTAATCGAGAATACTGATTTTAAAAATGATTTTGAATTCATAATTTGGACTAGTTCAAAAAGAAATCGTTATACACCTAAAGGTATTACTGACATAACTGAATTCATATCAAATTATAATGACTTAATATTAGATATATATAAATTTATTTTAGAAAATAATTTAGTCAATGAAGATATTGAGAACGAAGATTTTGAAGATATTGTATTAAATTTTTTAGAGAAAAATAAAGTATTATTGATAGTTGATAATCTGGAAACTTTAAACGATTCTGATTTATTAAATTTATTAGAGAAATTTCCAATTAATTCTAAAGCAATTTTAACTACTAGAGAAACTTTAGGCGACTTTTATATGGCGAGGATTAACTTAGAAGGATTTAAAGAAGAATTAGAGTTTCCTGAATTTTTAAATTCTCAGTATAGATTTTATTCTAATTCTGAAAATAAGTTTTCAGAATTATTCGAGAATTACTTGTCTGAATTATATAAATATACGAAAGGTATGCCACTGGCAGGTCAGTTAATCACTCATCAAATATCACAAAACACACCAATACAAAATGTTATAGCTAATTTAAAAAGTGGTGACGCATACCACGACATTTTAACTTTTTGTTTTGAAGGGTCTATAAATAAACTAAATAATGAAGAATGTACTATCATTTATCTTCTTTCATTATCTGATAGAGAAGATTTATTAACAGCAGATGATTTATCTTATATCTCTGAATTAAATGTTGATGAAATAGGATTCAATATTTTACCAAAACTATCATCAATTTCGTTAGCTTTATCATTTAAAAATAGTGAACAAACAATTGGTTACACACTACCTCACTTAGCAAAAATTTACATTAAGAAGTTTTTAGATTTATCAAATGAGAAAGAAATATTAGAAAAATTTGAAAATTTTATACAAGAAAGAAAAGCATTTTCTAACGGTGATTTAAGTAGTATACAATTATTATCCCGTTCTAATGCAAATAACCATAAAGAAAAAGTAGCTTCAAATGAGGCATTGAGAGCGTTATCAATTTCTAATTTTGATTATGACTATGCAATTTTATTAATTGATGAATTAATAAAAAAGAATAATAAATTTCCATTTTTATATCTCATCAAAGGTAAAATACAAGATAATAGTTTTCATCCAGATAAATTTGCATTATCAAAACAAGAGTTTTTAATCGCTATCGATTTAGATAATAATTTTATTGAAGCTTATCTAGAATTGGGATATTTGGTTCTAAAAAATAGAGTTGGTAAAAATAAAACATCAAAAGAGATGATTGTTGAAGCAATTGGATATTTTCAAAATGTTCTTAAAATGGAAGAAAATAATAATAGAGCACATTTGGGATTAGGACAATCATTAGCTGCACAAGCAAAGGACATTAATTATTTTTACAATAAAGATGATAAGCACAATAAAGCAAATTTAGCTAATAATCATTTTGAAAAATCATATTATAAAAATGAAAAATTAACTCCTACACAAATACATTCAAATGCAATAACTGCATATAATCAAGCTTTGAACTTAACTAGGAATTTAAGAAATTACACTAATGCTTTTGAGATAGTAACTTTAGGTTTAACATTCGAAGAAAATAATTTAAAACTATTAAACTTAAAACAAGATTTAACGTATAAACTTAACCCAGAAGAATATTCAAAAAAATTATTTGAAGAAAAAGGCTGGTTAAAAAATAATTAACTACAGCTAGTAATTAAGTATTCGTATTGCTCGTGTAACTAGAAATGATTTTCAAAATTTCTTAAATTAAGAAAAGAATAAAATATAAAACCTCTTTAATACTTCGGCAAGCTATTAGATTTGTATTT
>NZ_DKHL01000031.1:351-22447 GCF_002453775.1 Empedobacter sp. UBA6745 | reverse complement strand
ACTGGAGGTTTAGTTCAACATGGGGTTTACAAAATGGCGGAGTTAAGTCTAAATTAAAACTTTCTGCTTCGTATTATTAAAAGGTTATTGCTTTGCTAATACTTCCATTTTTTCGGGAGTAATAGTCCACCGTATCCATTTATCATCTGGCTTTGACCCCAAACTTTTATAAAATTTCTGAGCGTTAATATTATTGGCAAGAACTAACCAATTAAATTTTTTATATCCATTATTGAGGGCATATTGAGCAAGACCTTTCAGTAATCTTTTACCAATATTTTTGCCTCTTTGGTTAGTATCGACATATAACCATTTAAGCATTAAAGAAGGTTTTAGATTGTGCATAAAAGGAATGGTATAATAAACAGCAATACCTACAAGTTTACTGTTCCCTGTCTCTGCAACGATAGCACCGAATTGAGGGTTTGTTCCAAATCCACGACTTAACAAGTCGTTTTCTGAAAGGCTAAAATCTGTATCGCCCTCATATACAACAATCGCTTCCATTAACCGCAAAAGTTCTGGAATATCCTGCTCTTTCATTTCTCTGATTTGTATTTCATTTTCCATTTGTCCGTTTTAAATTCTTACTATTTTGTTTCTCTTTATTGCAGATGGGATATCGTTTCGGTTTGACAGATTGATTTTTCTTCCAATTCATTTATCAGTATCGTTTTTACAGCCGTAAACGTATGGTCTTTAGCTTCTGCAAATGAANNTTAGCTTGTTGTAATACTCGTCTAAAACTTCGGGTATTGGTATTTCAAAATTTATCCGTAGCTGAAACCGCCTTAACAAAGCTGTATCAATAATTTCTGGGTGGTTGGTTGCACATAGTAATAATGCCTTTTCGGGATAGTAGTCTATCAACTGTATTAAGGTATTTACCAATCTTCGCATTTCGCCTACGTCTTTATCATCGTTACCTCTTGCTTTTGCGATTTGGTCAAATTCATCTAAAAACAAAACGGCTTTTTCCCGACCTGCTTTGTCAAATACCTGTTTGATGTTCTGCGATGTTTCGCCTATACGTGAACATACTACATTACTCAAATTGAGTATGAGAATATTTTTGCCTAACGTATTTGCAATAGCTTTGGCGGTCATTGTTTTGCCACAACCCGAATTACCGTGAAGCAATATTTTATTATTTACAGGAAGTCCGTATTGGCTTAATTCTTCATTGTATTTATGTTCCTTTATCAGCTGTTCAAACTTTTGCCTGTTGGCTTCATCCAGAAATATATCGTTTAATGATACCTGCTCTTTGTCGTTTATGATAAGGTTAAATACATTCATTGAAATATAAAATAATATTGAGGTCGGGAATGGATTCGAACCACTGCAAAAGGTATTGCGTACCCTTGTCTGACCACTCGACTACCCGACCATTTTTTTGAAAAGGGCGAACCGATTAAGTCTGCCCATTGTGTTACTTCCACCAATAGTAATAATTGTGCTTACCGTCATATTCAAAACCGCAACGTGGATATAATTGATTGCCAATGTCGTTTGTTTTTTCAGTTTCAAGCATTAGCCCGCAAGCACCAGTTTCATCGCACCATTGTTTTGCTCTGTCTATCAATGCTACCGAAAGCCCTTTGCCTCTGTAATCGGGGTGTACAAACAAATCGCTCAATAACCATTGCTTTGCTAATTTGATGTAATGATACAATTTGTACAACTGCACAAAACCAACAGCTTTGCCGTCTGCATACACGACAAAAATGTTTGATTGCTCGTTGTCCATTCGTTCCTTAATGAATTGCTTACACTTTTCGTAATCGTCCGCTTGACGATAGAAAACCCGATAAAGGTTAAATAATTTTGCTGTGGTGTCTAAATCGTTTAGACCTACTTTTTTGATGTTGAACTCCATTGTTTTAAAATTATTTTAATTGATAAGTCAAAAGTATTTACAAACAGGACTATATTTGTAGTCCAATTTACAAAAAAAAGATAGTCCACCATGTTACCATACGAACATATCATAATCATAGATAAAGAAAGCAAAATCCCTATTTATAGGCAGATTGCCTTATCCATTATCAACGCAATCAGAAACGGTACTCTGAAACCAGGAACGCACTTACCAAGTAGTCGGGAATTAGCCAAAACATTGGGTATACACCGAAAGACCGTAATTGCAGGTTATGAGGAATTGGAAGCACAAGATTGGATTATGATTTTTCCAAGAAAACACGTTGCTGTTTCGGAACATATTCCATTGCTTAAACCTCAAAAGTGGGGTGAATCTAATACGTCTACACCTTATGAAAATGATTTGAATGTACCTTTTAGAATTATAGAAGAAAACAAGTTTAGTGAAAATGGTATTTCGTATGCTGATGTAGTTATTGATGACGGACACCCTGACGTAAGATTATCTCCAATAGATGATTTATTAAAAATGTATCGTTCACTCACTTCAAAAAAATATGCTATTAAAAACGCAAATATTGGAACAACACAGGGGACTTTGAAACTTCGGGAAGTGTTGGTTAATTATTTGTCAGAAACAAGAGGGTTAAACATTTTTCCTGATAATATTTTAATTACGCACGGAGCACAAATGAGTATTTATTTATCTGCTCAACTGCTTTTGGGACATACATCTACGATTATTGTAGGCGTTCCAAATTATCCTATTGCCAATAAAACATTTGAGGAAACCGAAGCGAAAATCATTGAGGTAACCGTAGATGATAAAGGTATTGATACCGATGCTATCAAAAAGATTTGCAAACGTCAGAAAATTAATGCTGTGTATGTCATTCCCCACCACCATTACCCTACAACAGTAACATTAAGCGTAGAACGTAGAATGAAACTGTTAGAACTATCTCAACAATATTCTTTTGTGATTATTGAAGATGATTACGATTATGATTATCATTATGCGTCTTCACCATATTTGCCTTTGGCAAGCGGTAATCATAGTGGAAACGTGATTTACATAGGCTCTTTTTCCAAAATATTAGACCCTGCTTTGCGTATAGGTTTTATGGTAGCTCCTAAAAATTTCATAGAACAATGTACAGCTTTCAGAAAAATAGTAGATGTGAGTGGTGATGGATACATGCAAAACGCTTTAGCATCCTTGATTAAAGAGGGTGAATTAAAACGACATCTTAAAAAGGCAAAGAAAATTTATCACGGACGTATGGATTTTTTAGATGTATTGTTAAGAGAAAAATTAGACAATTATGTCTCTTATACATTGCCTACTGGAGGAATGGCTATTTGGTTAAAAGTAAGGTCAGACTTGCCTGTTGAACAACTTTATTCAAACGTAAAACTTCATATCATCAGAATTGATGAAACACAAAATGCATTTAGATTTGGCTTTGCTTCATTGAATGAAAAAGAATTGGAACAAGCTGTTGATACATTAAGAATAGAATTGCAGAAAATTGAAAGTAAGTGTTTATAAATATGATCTATATAACTACTAAAGCATTTAGCGAATAGTCGTGATTGACCAACTATTAATAATTGTACTTTCTTATAAAGAAAAATAAAAAATAGAACTACGCTAATTTTTTAATGCGAGTGTTTTTGTCTCACGCAACAAGGTATAAAATATAATTTTTTTTGTATATTTGAGTTTAATTAATGAAATGTAGATATAGGTATTTTTATGAAACGAAAATATATTTTACTTAGTATAATAATATGTTAGCGGTAATGTTATAAGAATATCTGAAGAAGATGACTTAATTTGAACTTGCTAAAAAATAAAATGTTTTCATAAAATACTGAAAAATTCATATAAATCAAACATCAATCAACTTATTTAAGTAATCCTCACTAAAAAATATATTTTAAAACATGACTACAAACAAAATAATTCGATTAATCCCTAACAATATTCCTACACCAGTTGGAAACTATTCACATGTTACAATAATTCCTAGAAACTCAGATTTATATACTTTTTCGGGGCAAATTGGAATAGATAACAACGGTACAACACCCGAAAATTTTAATGAACAAGTTATCTTAACATTTAAGAACATAAAAGAACTTTTGAATAGTCAAGATTTGGATGCAGAAAATGTAATTAAAGTGAATATTTGGGCTACAGAAGAAATAGATTGGGAGTTTTTCGATCAAGAATGGGAAAATTTATTTAAGAAAAATCATCCTTCAATGACAATTGCATATATAACTGCATTAGGGCTTCCGGAACTGAAAATTGAAATCGAAATTTGGGCTGCAAAATAGAATACATCTATCACTAACAAGAATAGCTAGTTCACAACTATAATTTTAAAAACAATTTCAGAAACTTTTCATATTTAATTATATAATAATCAATAAAATTGATTATTAAAATCTTTTTCATTCATAAGTTTTTTATAACTTATGAATGAAAAATCAATACTTAGAACTTAAATCATTTTATTAATGTAGTTTTTTACAATCGTTATATATCGTTTAAGTCTTCGATACATCTTTTTCCAAACACCCTCCTAATGAAGACAATAAGACAATAAGAAGCTGAAAACGAATTCAGCTTCTTAATTTATTTTATATTTTCAAAAATACCTACTCCTCTTCTCCACTATTTTTCATCGCAGTCAAAAGATAATATGCTCCTTTCGAAACATAGACTTTTCCTGAATTTTGAGGAGATTTTATTTCAATCATTTTATTCGCAGAACCTCCTATTTCTACAGGAACTAATCGAAACTGATTTTTAGTTTGTCTTTCGAACACATAATCTTTTCCTTCAAACTGAATTACAGCTTCTTCTGGTAAAACATTCGCATTAAGCGAATTCACTTGCAATTCAATATTGAAATACATATTCGCTGTTAATCGCGTTCCATTCGCATTCGTAATTCGTGCAAAAACATCAACCGTTCCATCTTCATTCACTTGATTAGAAATTGAAGTGATTTGCGCATCTAACTTTTGATCTGGTTTTGCATTGGTATAAGCTTTCAAAAATTGACCAATCTGAATGTTACTTAGATCTTTTTCAAACACTTTTACGTTCAATAAAGAACGATCAGGATTAATAATTTCTAACATCGCATCTGCTGGCGAAATATATTGTCCTGTATTCGCAAAAACCTGACTCACCATTCCGCTAATTGGTGCATAAACATTGATGGTACGTCTAATATTACTCAACGAGACTGAAGAAGGATTGATATTCATTAACCTAAGTTTCTGTTCCAACGAACTTTTCTTTACCATCAACAATTGACGTGTCGCTTTCGCTTGTTGCATCACTTTGTCACTTGCTGCTTGCTCTGCATTCAAATCCTTTTGACGAACATAATCTGCATTAGCCTGCTCTAACAAAGCTTTTGTTGTGAGATAATCTTCCTGCATTTGAATATACTGCGGATCTTCTAAAACCACTAAAACTTGTCCTTTATTCACATAATTTCCTGGAATTAATGCAATTTGTTTCACATAACCACCAAAAGCATTGGTGATAGAAATAGTATTCTCTGGGGTTACAGCCGTCTTTGCATTTAGCCGAATAGTTGTAGGTAAATTCTGATGACGTAAAGAGGTAGTATCAATTTCAAAATTATTTAATTGAGCATCTGTCAACTTTAATATTGAGGTAGAAATAGTTGCTTTTTGCTCTACTTCGGGTTTTGTTTCTTCTTTGTTACAACTCATCACAACAAGAGATGTACAAAGCATTAAGATATATTTTTTCATATTATTGTGCAGTATAAAAAGTCATTGCGGCATAAGCCTGATTACGTAGATTCTTTGCTTCTAAAAACTTTGTTTTCACTTCGATGATTTGATTATTCAGAATCACCCAATCCAAAAAATTAATCTCTCCTTCTAGTAATTGACGATTAATTGTTTTTTGTAAATCATTCGCAGCAGGAAGTTGAGATTGTTCAAAATCCCCTACCATTTCTTCGTAAGCATTTACTTTATTTTTTAATACATCAAAATCTTGTTGCAACTTCGATTGTTGTAAAGTATACGCTTGTTTTGCAAGATCAGTTTTAACTTTTGAGGCTTCGATTGACGAATTAATTCCTCTATTAAACAAAGGTAAGCCAACTCCTACTTGAAAAGAATTGTATCGATTTTTGTCTAAGTCAGAAAAGCTTTGATTTGAATATCCAACTGTTAAAACTGGAACTTTTTTCGATTTCTCAACTTCAGTTTCCAGCGTTGAAGTCTGAATATTTTCTTCCGCTAATTTTAACATTGGATGTGTACCTGAAACAGATAATCCTGCAATTTCATTCCAATTTACACCATCTTTTGTTGGATAAATTTTGAATGATGAATTGGTTAAAAATTGAATTTGTCTTGATTCATTTTCTAATTCATTCTCAACTAATCTCAATTGATTTTGAATCGATTTCAACTGAATAATAGCCGTTGAAACCTCACTTCGGTTTGATTCACCTTTTTTCAAACGTAAATTTGCTTTCTTCAAAAACTCTTGGTAAATCAATTCATTTTCTTTCAATAAATCTTGTTGATATTCTGTATTTTGCATATTGACATACAAATTGGCTAATCGTTGTTTAATCTCAACTTTCGTCAATTGTTCATTTGCTTTAGAAGTACTGATCATTTGCTCGTTCAAAGCTTTTTGACGTTTAAAAACCACAGGAAATTGAAACGATTGTGAAATAGTAAATTTGTTATCAAATTCACCCGAATTCACTTGTCCAAATTCCGCAGCTATATCTAAAGGTGAAAGCGAACGATTGGCAAATACATTTTTCTCGTGATAAACAGTAGTCAATTCTGCTTGTTTAATTTCGAGGTTATTCGCGTCAGCTAATTTTACAACCTCATCAAAACTCATACGTTCTTGCGCATTGGCAGTTGCTCCAAACAAAGCTAAAACTAATAAAATAGCTGTAGGAATTGATTTATGACGAGTTGATTTCTTTTTAAAATGAATATTTTCGAACATAACATATAAAATTGGTAAAACAAAAAGGGTAAGAAAAGTTGCACCCATTAATCCTCCGATAACAACAGTTGCTAATGGACGTTGAACTTCTGCACCCGAACCATTACTAAGAGCCATTGGTAAGAAACCTAAAGAGGCTACAGCTGCTGTCATTAGGACGGGACGAAGACGAGTTCGTGTTCCCATAATAACAATTCGAGTTGTATTTTTAATTCCGTTATCACGTAGACGATTGTATTCTGAGATTAATACAATTCCGTTTAGAACAGCAATTCCAAAAAGGGCGATAAATCCAACTCCAGCACTGATACTAAAAGGCATATCTCGCGCAGCTAAGAATAGTATTCCACCAATTGAAGAAAGCGGAATGGCTGTATAAATTAATAAACTTTCTTTGATTGATTTGAATGCAAAGAATAACAACACGAAAATCAAAACCAAGGCGACTGGAACAGCAATACCTAAGCGAGCTTTTGCATGATTCAAATTTTCGAAAGCTCCACCATAAGTCGCATAATATCCTGTAGGAAGTTTGACTTGAGCATCAACCTTTTGTTGCAACTCTTGCACAACACTCTCTATATCGCGTCCTTTTACATTAAATCCAACAACAATTCTACGTTTTGCATCTTCGCGCTGAATTTGATTTGGCGTATTTTTATAATCTACTTTTGCTAATTGATTTAATGGAATCTGAATTCCAGAAGCAGTAGGAATCAATAAATTTCGAATATCTTCGATATTCTCGCGTTTATCCTCTGCTAAACGAACCACCATATCAAAACGTTTTTCACCTTCGAAAACCATTCCAGTAGATTGTCCTGCAAAAGCCATATTAATAATTCGATTTGCTTCTCCAATACTCAATCCATATTGCGCTAATAAAGCACGATCAAACTCAATCACAACTTGCGGAATTCCATTAATTGGTTCAATATATAAGTCTTGCGCTCCTTTTACAGTATTGATTATTTTTCCTAATTTATCTGCATTATTGGCTAAACTATCTAAATTTTCACCAAATATTTTCACCACCACATCTTGTCGTGCTCCTGTCATTAATTCGTTAAAACGCATCTGAACAGGAAATTGAAATCCCGTTGAAAGTCCTGGAACATCTTCCAAAGCTTTACTCATTTTATCCGATAATTCTGGAAAAGTTGTGGCAGAAGTCCATTCTTTTTTAGGTTTCAAAACAATAATCATATCTCCTGCATCCATTGGCATTGGCTCGGTAGGAATCTCTCCACTCCCAATTTTTGTCACAACCATTTCAACTTCAGGGAAACTATCTTTCAATATTTTAGCTGCTTTATTTGTGTATTCTATTGTTGTCGTAATATTACTTCCTGGTAAAATACGTGCTTCTACAGCAAAATCGCCTTCTTCTAAAGCTGGAATAAATTCTCCACCTAAACGAGACATCACAAAAACAGCAATAGCAAATAGAGAAAGCACAATTGCTAAAATAATAGTACGAACTTTTAAGGCTTTGATTAAATATTTCTGATGGAAAATCTCAATTTTAGCCATTACACGATCCGATAAATTTGGTTTCACTTTCTTCTTTTTACTTAAAAATAAGCTGGTCATCATCGGAACATAAGTCAACGAAAGAATAAATGCACCAATCAATGCGAAAGCAACTGTTTGCGCCATTGGTTTGAACATTTTCCCTTCTATTCCTTGTAAAGTAAAAATTGGTAAATAAACAATTAGAATAATAATTTGACCAAAAACAGCCGAATTCACCATTTTTTTAGCTGAAGAACCAACTGTTTGATCCATTTCTGTTTGTGTTAATTTGTTCTTCAACCCAAACTTTTTGTTGTGTGCTAACTGATGCATCGCCGCTTCTACAATAATCACAGCTCCGTCAACAATTAATCCGAAATCTAATGCGCCTAGACTCATCAAATTTCCACCTACACCAAAAATATTCATCATAATAATCGCGAATAATAAGGCTAGAGGAATAACAGAAGCTACAATAAAACCAGCACGTAAATTTCCTAAGAAAAGCACTAAAATAAAGACAACGATTAAGGCTCCTTCAAGTAAATTTGTTTCAACCGTATGAATGGTATTGTCAACCATTTTTTTACGGTCTAAGAAAGGTTCAATAACAACTCCTTCAGGTAACGTCTTTTTAATCTCTTCGATGCGTTCTTGTACATTCTTCACCACTTCGTTACTATTCGCTCCTTTCAACATCATAACAATTGCACCAGAAACTTCACCTGTATCGTTATATGTCATTGCACCATAGCGTGTAGCAAAACCAGTTTTTACATCTGCAACATCTCTCAATAAAATAGGTGTTCCGCTTTGCGAGCGTTTGACCAAAATATTTTCGATATCTTCTATTTTACCAATTAAACCTTCAGAACGGATAAATAAAGAAGTAGGACCTTTTTCGATATAAGCTCCACCTGTATTTTGATTATTCTCGCTCAGTGCATCAAATAAATCATTAATTGTCAGATTAAAAGATTGTAAACGTTGCGGATCAATCGCTATTTCGTATTGTTTCAATTTTCCACCGAAACTACTCACATCCGCTACTCCAGGAACGCCCAAAAGTTGACGACGAACAATCCAGTCTTGAATTGTTCTTAATTCAGTTTCATCATATTGATCTTCGTAACCTTCGGCAGGACGAACAACATATTGATAGATTTCCCCTAACCCTGTCGAAATTGGACCAAGTTGTGGTTCACCAATACCTTCTGGAATCTCATTTTGAACCTGAATCAACCGTTCACTTACTTGTTGTCGCGCCCAATAAACATCTGTATTGTCATCAAAAACAATGGTTACCAATGATAAACCAAAACGAGAGAAACTACGAATTTCGGTAATTCCACCAATATTAGAATTAGCTTGTTCGATAGGAAAAGTCACCAAGCGTTCTATATCTTCTGCACTAAAAGAAGGCGCTACAGTGATAATTTGAACCTGATTAGATGTAATATCAGGTTGTGCATCAATGGGTAATTTTGTTGCATCGTAGATACCAAATACCAACAAAGCCAACGTAAACAAACCCACGATAAATTTATTCTTGATTGAAAAATCAATAATTTTATTTAACATCGTAAAATTGTATAGATTAAAAATATGCTAAATACAAGTTGTAAATAGCTGAAATTGGATAAACTGAAAGAATCAATCTATCGTAAAATCTAAAAAAATTACGCTTGTTTTGGCGGTTGCCAAATAGAATCTAAATAATGAGTATATAAGAAATCTTCATCAAATGTTTTGATTGAAGTCGTAGAAATTTCTTTATCTAAATGTAAAACATCGAAGAGTTTTATGGGAGAGAAAAAAAAGTCGATATGAACAAACTCAACTTTCATGAAAGGTAATTTTTGGTCAGTTTCCCAATCCGCATCAACCTCATGTCCACCATAATGATGAACTAAAAAAGTTTTCATTTCATCCAAAAAATCTCCTCCTTTATCATGTTCAATAAAATGAGAAATAAACACAGGCAATTTATATAACTGACACAATTGAGTTGAAGTTGTTATATATAAAAAAATTAAAATTTTAGTTGCCCATAGTTTCACAAGTCAAAGGTACACTCTATTTAATAATTTTCAAATTTAATTTGAAATAAAAGTCTTTATAAAAAAACAAAAATTTTACATTATGATTATTGAAGGAACATATTATATCAGACAACATAGTCTTCGCAACTAATCAATTTAAGGTTTTAGAATTTCAACTCCTTCTAAAGAAGGAATTTATCTTCTTAATGGGATTATAGAGATGTTTTTTATAGTTTACGGTTACATTATTTTTAATCAGATTTAGTACCAGATTTTGGCATTCTGAGCTTGTCGAAGAATATTTTACTTTCATTTATAAAATTTTGTCACATAGAACTTCATTTTGATTGTATAATTATCGTCTGAGTCTTCGATACAATATTTTGTAAACGGCATTCTGACTGATAATAATGAGGAATGGGAATGTATAAATTTATAAATGCAGCATACTGTTTATGATTATGACTTACTTGTGTATCTGGTATCCTACTTCTTAAAATTAATTTCGTTCAAAACTTAAAAAATCTTATCAATGAAAAGTATTTATTTAATTATTGTAGGAAGTTTTGTTATCACAAGTTGTGTTGATTATGAAACAGAAGAAATTATTGAGAACAGAAAAAAGAACAACTTAAGGTTGACCTACTTATTGTTGAGAAAGTATCGAATGATAGTACTCAATATCTAGATGAAGCAAACGATCCTCCTCGTGATAAGGATCCCTATGTGAAACGAGGAAATGATGCAGAAAATGATGAAGTTGACGAAAACTAATATTAGATGTTAGATGTTAGATGTTAGATGTTAGATGTTAGATGTTAGATGTTAGATGTTAGATGTTAGATGTTAGATGTTAGATGTTAGATGTTAGAAAGTTAATTTTTATGAATTAAAACTACTATAAAGATGAGAAAAATTGCACCTTTTTTAAGAACACTCATCTGCTACCTTTACATAAGTTTATTTGTCTATGCGGCAGTAAGTAAACTCATCGATTTTGAAACTTTTCAAACTCAGTTGGGACAATCGCCTTTATTAGCTAGTTATGCGATTCCTATTTCGTATGGAGTGATCATCCTGGAACTTCTAACAGCAGTTCTCTTGATGTTTGAGCGAACTAGAAAATTAGCCTTACAGATTTCACTTTTCTTAATGACCATCTTCACTACCTATATTATCATTATCTTGAATTTCACGGATTTTACCCCTTGTTCATGTGGTGGAGTTTTAGAAAAGTTGGGATGGACGGAACATCTAATTTTTAATCTCGTATTCGTAGGATTTGCATTGTGTGCACTTCGACTGGTAGCGACCTCAGAAAATTGGAAAAACTACGGGCTAAACCAACTCGGAATTTTAGTAATCGGAATTGCAAGTGTTTCTATACTTTATGCATTATCCGAAAAAAAATCACAGACCAACAATGCGTTTACTCGTAAATACATCCCACATGCATTACAAAAAATTAAACAAATTACCCTACCTTCAAACGATTATTATATTGCAGGTATAGATAGTTGTGCAATCTATTTAGGGAATTACAATGCTCCACTTTATGTAAAAGAAATTGATTTTAATTTATTTACTGAAAAGACACATCAAATTATAATCGACCAATACAACTTACCATACAAACGGGTTCGAATTGTCGTTCAACCACCCTACTTCTTTGTTGGAGACGGTACTGTGCCTATTTTATTTAGAGGTAAAATAACAAATTGGAAAGCCTCAACCCTTTTCAAAGAAAAAATTTATTTCAATCAATTTGTACCAAAAGATTCTGCAACTATCGCAGTGGTAACAGCGAGCACCAAAACAAATACTACGATACTAGGTGAAATTAAACTGAAACCTAATCAACTTATGTTCACACCAAAAGAAGATATTTTAGTCAAACAAATCAATGGAACCTTTGATACAGATGGACTATTGCAATGGAATAACCAAGCCCATCTCTATACCTATCTCTATTATTACAGAAACCAATACATTGTTCTTGATCAAAATTTACAGCCAATTGTGCACAATAAAACCATTGATACCATTTCCAAAGCACAAATTGATTTAGCCTATTTCGAAAAAAGTAAAGAATACAAATTAGGAAGCAAAACCATTATGGTTAATCTAACCGCAACTGCCAACCACAATTCTTATTTTATTGTAAGCGACCGTATGGGAAGATTCGAAAAAGATGACCTATCAAAAGGAATGACCATCATTGATCAGTACGACTATAAAAATAACCGTTACCAACACAGCTTTTATTTTTATCATCAACCACAACAAACCATGCAACAATTTATGGCTTATCAAAATTATTTGATTGGGATAGTTGACAATCAACTGTGGATGTATAAAATAAAAGACATAAAAAAATAAATTGCGCAATGCAGGGAAAGGCTGAAAACCTGTACAAAAGAGTAAGCCACCACATTAAAATAATACAAAATGAAAACAATTTTTTTAAAAAAAATTCTACCAATTGGGGTAGGAATGATGGCAGTTGCTTTTGCATTTGCCACTGAAGCTCAATCATCAAAAAAAGATGCATTTGTAAATGGTTACATTTTCAATACATTAACCAGTAAATGTGAACCTGTTGACCAAGATTGTAACAATATTGAAAATATACCTTGTACTTATCTGAATTCGTCTGGACCACAAATCTTTCGTTTTAACAACGATACATTTTGTAGTGTACCAATGACTCATCGTCCATAATGACAAAGGAAAGGAGTGTAGAAGTACACTCCTTTCTTATAATTTACTTCAAATAATGGTCAAACCACTTCATAATCAACTCCGACAATGTACGTTGATTTCCGGGCTTCATAATATAATGCCCTTCATTTTCAAACAAAACCAATTGACCTTTTTTATTCAAGCGTTTCATTCCCATAAAAAGAAATTTACTTTGGTACCAATGGGTGTTGAAATCTTCTTTGCCCGCCCATAGTAACAATGGAGTCGTCATCTGTTCAACTTGATCCAAAGGGGAATTATTTTTATAATTTTCTTTTGCATTATAATAGTTCTCTCCCATCCTAGATTGATGACTCTCTGTACGCCAAAACTGATCGGTATCCCATCCATTACCTTGTACATCATGCGACCATGTCTGCAAATCAGTGACAGTTCCTCCTGCAACTGCTGCTTTGATTAGTTTTGATTTTGTCGCAATAAATGCAGTTTCGTATCCACCAAACGAGTGCCCTATTAAACCTACCCGTTTACCATCAATGGATGGATTACTGCTCGTCACTTCTTTAATCACCGATTCGACTGACTTTAAAGCAGATTCCCCTGTATGCCCTATCTCATAATGTAGATTAGGTAATAAAACAAAATACCCATTTGTCACATAATTTAATGCATTAAAACCTTTAACCCCATACAAAGAGGGTGGTTCAAAATTAAATACTTCATTAGCTGTTTGCTCATAAATATTAATCACCATTGGATATTGTTTTGTTGCATCATATCCTACTGGATATAGCAAAGTTGCTTTTAAATGAATCCCATTCGCATAGGTATAATCTATAATTTCTGATCTTCCTAAATCATAGTCTTCTAATAAAGAGTTGCTTTGGTAAATCAACTCCGTTTTTTTCGCTTTAAAATCATACCTATTGATTGTTGGTGAATGATTATAAGTCGTCGTTTGATAAATCAATTGACGAGAAGCAGGAAACAATTGTGGTTTATTAAAATTCAACTCTCCACTAACCAATTTCTTAAACGTTTTGTTTTGCAACATTACAAATCCCTTTTTCAGCTCATCTGTAGTGGTCTCAATAAGTAATGGGCGATCTTCAGCAAAAGTAAATGTATCACGAAAAGTATAGGCCGTAATTTTTTTTTCGACAAGCTGATTATTTGCTTTACTCAACCGATAATGTATCCCTTTGGATTGACCTTTTGTAAGGTTAAGAGAAGTTTTAGCTCCTACCAACCATATATCATATTGATTTTGCAACAACATCTCTGTTTCATCATCCGACCAAATAGGAATGGCTATTGGAGCTTCGTTATGAATAGAATAGTCATATTGATCATAAAAATCGCCTTCCAAAGACTCTGTTAAACAACGGGTAGTTTCGTGTACAACATCATACAGGTACCAATGATGTTCTTTAAAATAAGCAACTGCCAAACCATTTGGAGAAAAAACAGCATATTGATGATAATTTCCCATATAAACTCGTTTTACAACCAATTTCTTTTCTCCAGTTTGCACATTGCGCACATACAAATCGACATAAGTATCTTGGAGATATTGGGGTTCATACTGCATAGCATCATAAACAAGTGCATAAGGTTGATTAAGCCTGTAATAAGCAGAAGGGGTGTCTTTATCTCCAATTGCGGTCAACTGCTGATCCAAAGGAGTCCAATTCGTTAAAAATCTACCATTGATTATTTCACTAGTAGATTTCATACGTGGTGTAATCCATTTATCTGTTGTATTCCATATTTCAACATCTGATTTTTGATCGATTATTTTCTTATTTCTATGAAAAAAAACACTCTTACCATCAGAAGATATCAAAAGATCTGATGCCCCAATACTTGTCTCATCTAATTGCTTTTTAACCTCCTCATTGGTTAACTTCGACAACTGTCCTGTTTCGGTTAAATGATACAAAATGATCTCTCCTTCTCTCTTTTCATTCCATACCAACGCAACTCCATTTGCACTCCAATCCAGTAATGACAATTTATAAGTTGTTTTGTCGCCCCAATAATGGATCTTTTTATCCCATAAATTGTACACCCCAATTGCAGAACTCTTCTGTTTTGTATGTACCAAACCAATTTTATCCCCTTTGGGATTCCATAAAAAGTCAGACACATCTTCAATTCGTGTAATTATTGCCTTTTTCAAATCGTATAAAATAAGATCTGAACCTCCATCCGGTTTTTTTTCAAGATAGGATACATAAGTCGAATGACAATCAAAACTAAATTGATAAGAAACTAAATACTGAAATGTTTTCACATCCAAATTTGATAAATCAATTAACTTCAATTCATTAGCATCTGTCTTATATGCCAACCATTTACCATCATTCGAAAATTCGGTGGTAAGTGCATCCTCCAATTGCAATTTTGTTTTTCGTTTACTATGAATTAAATAGGTTTTCACCCCTTTCCGATAGCTATCTTGTACAATCAACCAGTCCCCGTTATTACTTGTTTTTAGTACATTTGTCGAATGACTCCATTGTTCATTCAAACTAGCCGAATAAGGTTTCTTACTAGGTTCTTGTCCTATTGTTTTATACATCGGGAGTAAATACCCTAACATAAAGAGTAGTATTAATTTTATTATTCTATCCATTTTTGTTTTTTTTTAAGTTTTAAGTAATACGCTCAACGTTTTACGTTTTTATTCTTAATTAATAATCTAATTCACTTTTAACAACAAGCTTTGTCATTCTGAGCTCGTCTCAGAATCGCATCTCGTTGTCATTCTGAGCTTTTAAAGAATTTTATTGTCACTTTTTTTCGTCAAAANNTCTCTACTAAAAATGTTCTCACTCCGCTAAAGATTTTACAAACCCTACGGGCTAAAATCTTTTTAACGCTGCACTCAAACATTTTCTTAACGTGAGAGTTTTAATACCATTTTTCTAATCCAATTTCAATATTGAAACTCCTTTTCATTTAGAATCTAAATCGTCGGATTTTTAATTCCTTTTTCAATATTCAAATTCGTTGTCATTTTTAAAACGGATTTTGTCATTCTGAGCTTGTCGAAGAATCTTTCTATCACTTTTTTTAAGAGCAAAAAAGTAATCAAAAAACTCTTGTCTTTGATTTTCGACGGTCAAAATTAGTTTCAGTCATTCAATGTTTTAAATTATTTGCTACGCAAACAGTAAAACATTTTAACCATGACTTTCAGCTTTTTGACACTCGCCTCCAAATCATATGACATTTTCACATCCTTTTTCAATATTCAAATTCGTTGTCATTTTTAAAAACGGATTTTGTCATTCTGAGCTTGTCGAAGAATTGTCTCGACTAAAGCTTGTTAGTACTAGATTTTGTATATAAATATTATTAAAAACCCTAACCCTCCCAACTAAAAAGGGCTAGGTAAACTGTAATCGTTTAGTTTTAATAAAGGAAAACCTCTATTGATGTGTGAGTATTTAAAGTAAAATGGATCGCTATCTTGTTTTTATGAATGCTTGTTTATAGGCTATCATAGTACTTAATGTTCTTTCACATCATCAATTAGATTAACTATCTATACATATGAATTTTAAATGAAATACCCCCTTTACTTGCGTTTTAAAAATTGCTTACCTAACCTAAACCTATGAAAAGAATTTACTTCATTATTTGTACTTTCAAGGGGATATTTTTATTATTCTACTATTAACTTTTTCTATTCATGTTCTAATTCAAATTAGTTGTTATTCTGGATTCGTTTTCGAATCTCATCTCGTTGTCATTCTGAGCTTGTCGAAGAATATTTCTGTCACTTTTTTTTATTCATTAATTTTTAATTTTAATTATCAGTATTCATATGCCCTTCGGGGAACGGTCAAAAAAACTAACGAAAAAAGACTTGTCTTTGATTTTCGACGGTCAAAATTAGTTTCAGTCATTCAATTGACTTCTTTCATTTTTATTCATGTTTTTGTTAATTCTACTTTAAATGAATTCATATGCCCTACGGGGAAGTCTTGACACAAAAACGAAACAAAAAAGTCAAGGCTGTAAAACTCTCTACTAAAAATGTTCTCACTCCGCTAAAGATTTTAAAAACCTTGCAGGCTAAAATCTTTTTAACGCTCCATACAACCATTTTCTTAACGTGAGAGTTTTAATGCCGGTTTTTATTAAGTTCTATGTTTTACACTTAACGTTTTACGTTTTTATTATTAATATTCTAATTGACTTTTAACAACAAGCTTTGTCATTCTGGGCATGTCAAAGAATCCCATTTTTAACCTCTAATACATACTATATTTTACAACTCTAAAATCTGGAATCTAAAATCTCCCCTAATACCCTTCATTCTGAGGTAAAAGATTAGGATTCATCAGCAGTTCATCCTCAGGTAGAGGAAATAAAACATCCGTAGATTTCCATCCCATTTTTATAGGTTTCAAGACTGTTTCTGCTAAATGCAAACGTTTTAAATCAAACCAACGATGGCCTTGTTCAGAAAACAACTCTAATCGTCTTTCTTTTAGAATGGCTGCACTTAGATCAGTTAGTGTATTTGATGTAAAAGGAGTTAATCCTGCTCGTTGACGAATCACATTGAGATCTTCTTTTGCTCCAACGATATTTCCTTGATTTAATCGTGCCTCGGCGCGAATCAAATACTGTTCTGCTAATCGAAAAAGAATGGAATATTCTGTCGAGGTTGTTCCTACTTTATATTGTTTGTATTTATAAGGACAATACCAACTATTTCCATTTGTTGTCACTTTTTTGATCCAATTTTGCTTTCGTTCATCATTTGGTTCAAAATCATTAACCAAACGCTGACTTAACGCCATAGTTACTGGTGGACCTGTTTCAAAAACAAAAACAATAGCTTCGTACGTTCGATCACCCGATTTTTTCGTTTTCAATTGTAGTATCGTCTCTTTACTATCCTTTAAAAAAGTTTTGGAAGCATCATTTTCCATCACATAAACAGCATTCGACGCAATGATACTTGTCGCTTGTTCCTCTGCTTCCTTCCATTTTTCTTGGTACAAAGCCACTCGTGCACGTAATGCTGTTGCTGTAAAATAGTTTGCTCGAATTCGTTCAGATGTTGGATAATCTTTGGGTAACAATTCTTGTGCATGCATCAAATCATCTTTAACTAATTGATACACCTGCTCATGTTTTTGTTTAGAAACAAGTTGATTTTCGGCGTAATTACTAGTGGTCACATAAGGTATATCCCCATAATAATTGGTTAAATAAAAATGTACCAATGCACGTACAAATAAAGCCTCTCCTTCCAATTGATTTTTCGTAGAAACAGGTAATTTTTTTGAACCTTTTAATCGATCTAACGCCAAATTACACATATAGATCAATTGGTAACTTGTCGTCCAAAACGTTTTATTGATGGTACTTGTAGCCAATACGCGATGTTCCATATAATCATTGATAGGACTAATTGAAGAACCGTAATAATCAAATTCATCCGCATAAAATCCCATTGTGACATTCGATCCATATAAATTTTCTGTCAACATCGAATCGTCACGTAACTTCGCATACAACTGATTGATGGCAGCCGTTGCAGTTTCTGAACTCTCAAACACCATTTCGGCAGGAATCTCTCCTTTTGGAGAATCTATTTCAATTAAATTCTCACAACTAGTCAAGATCAAACTGATATACCCCACAATAAAAAGTAGTGCTATTTTATTATTTTTACTATTTCTCATTATTCTATTTTTGAAGTTAAAATGTTAATCGCGCACCGATAGATATACGTTTAGGCGTTGGTAAAAAAGTACGTTCCGTCTCTGGATCAATTCCTTTTATTTTGGATAAAGTCCATAAATTTTGACCTTGTAGATAAAGCAAACAATTGATATTCTCTTTTGATTTTATAGGAAAGCGATAAGAAATAGACATCGATTTTAATCGGATATAAGACGCATCTTCTATAACTGCAGTACTTGTAGAATATTTATCATAAGCTGACAAAGCTTCAGCATTTTTCCCAGTTGTAAAGCGTTGAAATCGTTTGTTTTCATCGCCTGGTTTTTGCCAACGATCTAACACTCCATTTGGCATATTCGTCATAGCGCCTGCAAAACCATAATTATAAAACTCATTATAGCCTTTTTTCTTAACAAATTGAAACAGTACATCGAGCGACCATTGTTTGTATTGGAAATTATTTTGCCAATTCCCTATCAAACGAGGAGTTAAATCAACAAGCACTTGTCGATCATCTGCTGTCAGTTTTCCATCTTGGTTAAAATCTTTGTACTGAAAAATTCCCGTCGTAGGATCTACCCCTTCATATTGGTATACTTTTTTGATGTTTAATGATTCGCCTAACACATACTGATTCACATACGGTGTTTTATCCAATTCATCAAAAGAACGTAAGGTATTACGTGGTAGTGAAAGAAGAAAAGACGAATTCCATTTTACATTCACATTTCGTACGATATCCCCATTCAAAGAAAGCTCAAGCCCTTTATTTTCTACTGTAGCATCCAAATTTGCCTGAATACTTGTAAACCCTGTTGTCGATGGCAAACGGTAACTCATCAGTTGATTCGACGAACGATTGTGGTAATAAGCCAATTCTGCATTCAATCGATGATTGAAAAAAGAAAGTTCAAGGGCTAATTCAAACTTTTTATTTTTCTCCCATCCAAAATTAGGATTCAATAGTCGTGTTGGGGATAATACAACGTTATTATCATATCCACCTTGACTAATTGTATAAGTATCGATATACTGGTAATCCCCTATTTGATCATTTCCTGTTACCCCATAACTTGTTCTGATTTTCCCAAAACTTAACCACGGCTGATCACTTAAGAAATTCTCTTTCGAGAAAATCCAGGCTGCACCTACTGCCCCGAAATTCGCAAAACGGTTGTTTGGACCAAAACGACTCGAACCATCTCGTCTTCCTGTTAAATTAAAAAAATAACGATCCTTCAATTGATAATTCAAGCGTCCGTAGATGGCAGCATATTTGTATTGGGCATCCGATTCGCTTAAGTAATAAACAGAACTTGCAGCCATAATATTAGGCATCAGATAATCATCTGCAAAACCAGATGCCAATAATGAAAGTTGATTTCTATTTTGTTCGGATAATGTCCCTCCAATCGTTCCATTTAATTTTCCACCAATAAACGGATACGTAAAATCTAACTGAGGTTCTACAATCCAACCATTTTGTTGATTATCACTCTTCAATACATAAGAAGATGAACTATCTCCTCCTGAAGCAGGATTTCTCATCGTATGTGGATTGGCTTGAAATTCATCAAAATCTGTTTGTTGATACCCCATACTGGTTTTAAAAGCTACCCCATTTAATACTTGATAACTAACCATAGCATTTGCATTCAGATTCGTCGTTTTATTCCGATACGTACTTCTCAAAGTCGCCAATGGGTTAGACCATGTATTATTCTCCCAATTCAATTCACCAGTTGCCGTATACAATGCAGGTGCATTAGGAGCCAATGTATAAGAAATACGAGTAAGATCTGCTGTGGGCAAAAAATTACGATCATAATTATATTGAGTCGATAAGTTCAACTTGAAACGTTGATTTGGGGATTGATGCTGTAAGGTTGAATAGATACCTAATTTCGAGTAATTAAAATTTCCATCATACACCGCACGTTCTTTCATCATGGTGGTTCCTACACTATAACTTGTGTGATCACTTCCACCACTTACCATTAAACTAAAGCGATTGTTACTTCTTGTTTTTCCAAGTAATTCTTTCTGCCAATCTGTATACCGCGATTGATTCCAACTCCCATTCAAATCATACGCATTGACAGGATATGTTGTAAGTCCATCATTGGCAAAAGCTTCTTTTCTCATTTCAAGATACTCTTCTGTGGACAATAATTGAAGAGACTTTGCTTGTGTGATCATCGTTGTAGAGGCATCAACAGAAAAAGATGTTTTGCCTGACTTTCCTTTTTTTGTGGTAATCAAAATCACCCCATTCGCTCCACGCGAACCATAAATAGCCGTTGCATCCGCATCTTTCAACACCTCAATAGATTCAATGGATTTTGGATCAAGCGTATTCAATGGATTTGCTTTTCCTCCAGGTAATATCGTCCCACCAAGCGCAAACGAACCTAAACTTGTGGTACAAAAAGGCACTCCATCTATCACATACAAAGGATCATTCCCCGCATTAATACTATTCTGTCCTCTAATCTTCACCTCATAGCCTGCTCCCGCATTCCCAGAAGAAGGAGTTATACTTAAGCCTGCTACTCTACCCTGTAAGGCATCCAACACCGTATTCACTGGTTGTTTGTCAATATCCTTTGCCGTAACACGTGCAATAGATCCCGTTCGTTCTTTATCTTTTACAGCATAGTAGCCCGCATTTATTACCACATCTTTTAATTGAATCTCGTTGTCGTCTTTTGTGAAACTTATATTGATCACGCTTCTATTCAACACCTCTTCTTCACGAATAGGAAAATCCAATTGCTCAAAAATTAGTTTAGCATCATCATTTTGTAAGGTCAACGAATAGTATCCATTTGAATCGGTAAAGGTGGTATTATTGGTTCCCTCCTCCTTTATCATTACGCCCACTAATGGGACTTGAAGTTCTTTTACCGTTCCAGTCACGGTTTTTCCTGTTTGTGCCAACAATGGTGTTGTACAAAGCAGACTCAACATAACGGCAAAAGCCTTGCTGTTGATTTTGAAGTAAAATTTTTTCATAATTTTACATANNCTCCTTTTCCAGTACATCGCGGCAACTTTGTTTTTGGGAAGGGAGTTTTTTATACGTTTTACGTAATACGTTTAACGTGATACGGTTTACATATTTAGTTTTAAGCTGTATGCTTAACGTTTGACGTTTTTTTATTAATAGTCTAATTCACATATAACAACAAGCTTTGTCATT
>NZ_DKHL01000031.1:0-325 GCF_002453775.1 Empedobacter sp. UBA6745 | reverse complement strand
CTTTGTCATTCTGAGCTCGTCGAAGAATCTATTTCTGTCACTTTTTACTTGACTAAAAAGTAACTATACTTCGACATGCTCAGCACAAGCAAGTCAAGGCTGTAAAACTCTCTACTAAAAATGTTCTCACTCCACTAAATATTTTAAAAACCTTGCAGGCTAAAATCTTTTTAACGCTCCATACAACCATTTTCTTAACGTGAGAGTTTTAATGCCGGTTTATATTAAGTTCTACGTTGTACGCTTAACGTTTTACGTCTTTTTTTTAATACTCAAATTCTTTATAAATTTCAAAAACAGGTTGTGTCATTCTGAGCATTCTAAG
>NZ_DKHL01000037.1:0-7671 GCF_002453775.1 Empedobacter sp. UBA6745 | reverse complement strand
AGATTGATTTATTTTAATTTTTATCTAGGACTAAATTAGAAACAGATATTTTAATTAACCGTTTTTAAACGTTTACAATCGAATATGTAGTAGTTTTACGACATATGCATAACATAGTAGCGCATTAATTCAGGAAAATATTTTTAAAATGAATATTTATTCTAATAATATTTTTAGTGTATTTAATTAAATCAAGCCAAATTGTTAACATTTAACTTCTTGTAAAAAATATTTTTTGAAGAAGTTTAGAATTTTTTGGCGTGAAATATATTTCTTTTATAACTAACATTATAAAAGTGTTGTGGATTGTATCTAAATAAGCGTAAATCCTTTTGGTAATTCAGTTTTAGATTTATAAGACTTTATAAACTCAGAAAAATATTCAGAGAAAATGTACATAATATAATTTTAGAGTGTTTATTTAGAATACAACTACTATTATTTTTACGACGTAAAATATAGTCAAGTTTCCTAAAAACATATCATTACTTCTTACAATTATCCTCAAACATACTATAACCATCCCACAATAAATTATGGTTTCACGTAAAAGCAAAAACTATAAAATTAATTCTAAAGAGATTGTGCCTAAAATTAAAATCGCGCAGTTAATTGTAGTTATAACTTTTAAGTATCTTATTTAATATTTCTATTTGTAGTGCTGATATCAAAAATGCTATGGTTAAAAATGAAATAGTTGAAATTGTTTCATTTAAATATAGTTGAAAATCCAAACCATACAATTTCTCTAAATAATCATGACTTATTATCGTACTTATAGCTAAACCAATTCCGGTAGATAAAACAACTGATAGGAATTTAACGAACTTTTGAATTTGACTAAATTCTTTATTTTGTGTTTGAATTGAGTAGATTAGCGATAATCCAAAAGTTAGACCTATTAATAATAATTGTGATTTTAGAGAAATTCCTCCTTTTCTGAACGGAGATTCTATAAAGAAAGAGATAAAAAATATGATCAATAATATTGATAGAATTTTCTTAATTGAAAATAGCATTTTTAAGGTTCAGTGATTTTAATTTTATAAATACAGCTAACGTTTTTTTATACTTGTACAGTAGTTCCACTTGTCAGTAAAAGGTTTCTAGTTTATTACTTCTCCAGTTTCAATCCAATGGTCAACTTTTTTACGTTTTATCATATTTTCGGAATTATCTATTCCATAATCAATTGTATACATATTATCATAACTTCTAAGGTTATTGTTAGATAAAACAATATTTAAAGGAAATAAAAGCCAGCGAAAATTAAATTCCTGTGCATCTGAGTTATATTGATTATATTTTTCTTGCAATTCTTCATTTAATTTTTTGAACTTTTTATCATCATAAAGTTTCTGATTAATCTTGTATTCTGTCCATAAATTATCATTTATTTTATTAGAATTTTTGATGATTGAATCCGATTTTTTTGCTAAAACTTTTAGACTATCAGAAACATTAGAATTAAGTATTAATTTATTTCTTTCAGACATTTTGTCTTTGTATGCAAGTAAAGAATTTTTAGGTTTTTCGTTTTCTTTAATTAGTTCTTTTGATAATCTAAGATTGTAAAAATAAATCAGAGAGGTTATTGCAGTAATAAAAATTAGTAACGTAAGAAGGCAACCTTTTATAAATTTCATAGTTTGACGATAATTCGATATATTTTCGCTAATATATCAATTAACTAAGTTTAATATAAATGTTTCTGAAAATACTATTGACATCCTTATTTTATATAATATTCCTATAAATATAAAAAAAACCATCTCACAATAAATTACGATTACATGTAAAAACGAAAAACCTCATTTAAAAATATTTAAACGAGGTTATTGATTTCTTTCCTTCAATATAGAAAAATGTGTATCTCTAAATTGATAAAAATAAATAAGCTTAAATAATAATAGAACGTTTACCAATTCCTTTATCGTATGGAGAGGTTCCCCATGAAACTCCAGAAGCAGGTACAGCTCTTTCTCTACCCCAATTTCTAATTGATTCAATTTTTTCAGGAGCTGTTTTACTCAATGGAACTATATTTTTAAAACATTTTTCAAAAAGTGTATCATCTACTATCTCATCCCCATGGATAACAGCCTGTATTGCTACATCTCTTACTGCACCCTCAATATCTGATCCTGCAAATCCTTCTGAAATTTCAACAAGTTGATTGAGAGTCTCAGCAGATGGTTGATTTAAAAGATTACGTTTTATGTATAAATTAATAATATCCATTCGTTCAGCTTCTCCTGGTAGATCAACAAAAAATAATTCATCAAAACGTCCTCTACGTAAAAGTTCGGGAGGTAATTTAGAAACGTCATTTGCCGTTGAAACTACAAATACTTTTGCCATACTTTCCTGAAGCCAAAATAAGAATTGTCCAACCATTCGAGTTGAAGTTCCTCCATCATTAGCGCCAGTAGCACCAGAAAGCCCCTTTTCTATCTCATCAATCCATAAAATACAAGGTGCCGCATTATCTGCAGAAGCCAATGCTTCTTTTAATCTATTTTCAGATTGTCCTAAATATTGTCCTTGTATTGCTGCAAGATCAAGTCGATATAAAGGTAAATTCCAATTTGCAGCAATAAATTTTGCTGATAATGATTTTCCACAACCAGGTACACCAACTAATAATACACCACGCGGAGGTCTCATCTTTCTAGCTTTTAAATCAGCTGTTAATAATTGCTTTTGATTATCAAGCCAGCTTTGGAGTCCACTAAGACCAGCTACTGATAAAGTAGAAGGATCAAGCTTCACTTTTTCTAATCCAGATATATCACTAAATAACTTATCCTTTGCATTACTCAACTCTTTGATATCATCTTTTGTCAAAGATCCTTTTGCCATTTGAGTTGCCAATACATTTTCTGCTTCAATCTTTGTCATATTAGCTAAAATAGATGCAGCCATTCTATATTCTGTTTCTTCCCATTCTAGCGGTATAGATCCTTTGTAAGGAATAACACATTCTTTAACCACTTCTAGCATTTCTTCTTCATTAGGCGGATCAAGCGTTATAGTCATTCCCAAACGTTGCAACTGAGGCCAAATACTCTTAGTCGTAATCAAGCAAATACTTCCTCCTCTTTCTATTGCCTGTACAATACAATCGTAGATATGTCTCGAAACTAAATTATCATCTTCTACATCACTAACTTCTGTAAATACAAAAGTTAAATTCTGTCTTTGCGAAATATTTTGTACGGCATAATCTAAACCTCCTGCTACAGAACGATCTTCATTTACACTCTTCTTTGATTTTATATCCATTGTACCATGAGATAAACTATGGACATAAATTGGTATATTAATTTCTTCTGCTAATTGTTGAATAACTTCTAAAACCCGTGCTCTTTCTATACTTCTAATTGAGATAAAAGGTATTCTTGCTCGAAACATTCGTAAAAGCGAAGTTTTGAACTCTGTTTTATTTGCCATATTAAAATAGTATCTTTCTACCTGTTGGTGGTATTAATGTATTTGTTATCTCTTTACTCTTTTTGTTTTCAGATTTAATTTCTTCTGGTAATTCACTCAAATAAAATGCATTCAACATAATTAACATTTGTTCTTTACCATTAGAATTTTTTGAAACATTATCTTTTAAAGATTGTTTAATTTCATTTACAAAGTCTTCAAGATCTTTCTTTAGTGTTTTTTGTAAATTTTCAGGAAAACCTTTTAATCCTACGAATTTATTTAATGGGTATAAATTTTGCTTTCCATTTCTCAAAGCAATTTCAAAGTCATTCATAGTTTTAAAATTTTGAAATTGAAATGAACGGTGAAATTGATCAAGCCAAGATTGTTTACGTTTTTTATAAGCTTCTTCTACTCTTGAATAAAAACGTGAAACTGTTCCAGCATCTACGGTAAAACTTCCATTACTCAAGTCTTCGAAAACCGTATCATTTCCATTCCCGAATTCATCCAATAGTTTAACCCAGTCCGAATATGTTGTTAGCCCTACCATTATTGCGGTTTGATTCGTGGATTTATAAATTGGTTTGGCGGAACTATATCCCAATCAGGAAATTTAGAATTTCCTTTTTCAGCTTCTGTTCTTCCCTGAAACAAATTTGGTTTCGGATTAGTCACACTGCTTTCTTTCTTTTGTTCGATATTATTCTCTTGATTAGTTATTGGGTTTTCATTGGTATTGTCACCTAAAATAATTTTATTCATCAATCTAAGTTTAAAATGTTAAATAATATTTCTTGCCGTTTCTTTTGATATGCTCGAGAAATCTTCGGGAATAATTGATTGTAAAAGCTCTCTTACTTTTTCTGCATTTCTATCTTCCATTGTATGTTCTTTTCTGTAATCAACTGTTTCAGCTATACATCCTCTTAAAACTTCTTTTGCTTTTTGCTTACGTTCTTCGATATTCTCTATTATTCTTTTTTTCTTTTTCTTATGACTATTTAGAGCATTCCATATCAAAACTGCTCCAATACCAAGTCCAACTATACCCGCTATAGGATGCAAACTAAAAGCCCAAAAACCTAGTATACAAATAAATGCTCCAATCAATACACCAGCAAAAGGAAATGAAAGTTCACGAAGTTTAGCATCTAACATATTCTTATAAAAGATTTCTTGCTCTTCTATAAGTTCATTTTCATTACTACCATCTTTAGTAGTTGTTTTGAAATCGTCTATATTAAGTTCAACTAGTTGTGGAATTTTACTTCTACTTTGTGCAGTAAATGTATCGTGAGCTTCAATTATCCAAGGTTGACTTATCGAAACAGCTAGTGCTTGAGTAACTTTTGTTGCCCCAGCCAATTCAGGATTAAACGATGCGTTTGTTAGAAGTTGTAAAAAGTCAACCTTTTCATCGAAAATATGTTTTTCAGCATTCATCATTGCTTGCGCAGCTGTTTTATCTCCATGCATTTGAATGATAAGTTGATTCAATCTAACTTCTTCTTGCAATGGCAATTCTTCATCATCAAAGTTTGTTACCAATAAAGAAAGAATCTCATCTAATTGAACTTTAACACTTTTTGAAAAATCTGCTGAAGAAGATACGATGTCATTAAAATGAGTATTTAAAATATCATGTGTTTTAGCTTCTTTCAAAGAATTTTCTAAAAGATCCCAATTGGTTGAAAACTTCTCTAATAAAGGATATTTACCTTCTGGTAAAGAACCTTTAGCTTCGAAGAATGCTACCCATTGTGATTTTTGCTCGTTAATATACGTATCTCCTTGCGTAAGCTGATCTAACCATTTTTTTACATTTGTTATCATTAATTGTCTTGCAGCAGGAGGAAATACACCGGTTGTTACAGCCTCAAGAATAACGATAAATTCTCTGTCCAAATGATGTGGATTTTGATGCATAAAATAGCGTTCTAACCATTTCATACTCGCTTCATTTCTTGCAAGCCTCCTCATAATTAGCATAAAGAAAAGTGTTGTTTTATAATCATCTCTTTTTAATGCCTCATTCAATGCTTTTTCATTTGTACCTCTATCACTTCTTACCCAAGCTGCTAACGCTACTAAAGCGGGTGCTAACCAGTAACCTGGTGCTTTTATCATCACCTCTTCGGTTGTAAATTTTAATGTATCATCACTCACAACACCTGTATCCACACCTTGTAAAATTCCAGTTGCCATTCTTCGTACATCTGCATAATAACCAAATTTAATCTGTAAATCTTGTTTCAAGTTACCTTGTCGTGTTTCAGCAAGTTGCAAAGCTTTATGTTTAATATCTGCTGCAACAAAATCTGCAAAAGCCTCAGCAAGTTTCACTAATTCACTTTCTAATTGATCTTGTTTAAAATTAAGTGTTCCTAATTCGGAATGTACGCCTGAAAGATCACTACTAATTGACCGTAAAGCACTATTAATAATAGATAGGTCTGCATATGATATTACCTGTTGTGACATATTTATACGTGTTTATTAAATTTATAATTTAGATGCTGTTCCGTCTTCGCGAATTAAGATCATTTTGTCAGTATAAACCTCAACCATTGCATAAGCATTATGCATAGCTACTGTTCTAGCTTTTTCAAAATCACCCTCCATTATTTCATTACTTTTGTAATGTTTAATAATTTGATTACCAATCAAATCAAGTGTATGTACTTCATAAGGATGTCCAAGAAAACATTTAGAAACTATACCCAGGGGCAAACTCGCTAATTCGGCTGTACCAAACTCTTCTTGTATACAATTCATTAACTCCTCCATTCCTTTTGTTTCTGTCAGGGTTTTTGCATCAAGTCCAGCTATCAAATCCATGTATTTTTTTGATCGCTTTCTTAAAATATCTCTATCACTAATAAAACCTGCGGTAATTGTTGACTTTTTGCTGGTATCAAGATTTATATTGTCATTTTGTAAAATTATTCTTGTCATTATTTTTAGTTTTATACTATTTTATCAAATATCAAAAAACTATCTCACAATAAATTATGGTTTCACGTAAAAGCAAAAAAACGCTTTCAAAAAATCTAAATTTTAATTTTTATTGAAAAAGAGGATCAAATACAACTACAATTTCATTATTACCTTCCAGATGAATGTATTTTTTAATTTCCTTTACAACAGAATGAATATCTTTTCCATTTATTTTAAGATATTTGTAATATGGATGGTAAAACAAGAGCAAATATAAAACCTGGTATGCTGGTTAATATTGTATTGAAAAAGGATCAACGAACTGGCGAATTGACTGAGGGTATCGTGAAAGATTTATTGACTTCTTCGCCTTATCATCATCATGGTATAAAAGTGCGTTTGACGGATGGACAAATTGGACGTGTGCAGGAAATTATTGAAGACGATTTTTAGAACGCATCACATTATAAATTAAAAGCTCTTATCAGTATTAGTAGGAGATGTGAGATTTGAGATAATAGATGTGAGATGTAATTTGTCAAACTGATTTCATTTCAGCTTCTTTTTATCGTCAGTCAGAGTGACGTTTGTAAAACGTTGTATCGAAGACTTAGACGATAAATAACAATTACTCACTAATTACTTTATTTATTCATTGTTAAAAGTGAATTTGAATATTGAAAAAGAATTAAGAAAACGGCATTAAAACTCACACGTTAAGAAAATGGTTGAATGCAACGTAAAAAAGGTTTTAGCCCGTAGGGTTTTTAAAATCTTTAGTGAAATGAGAACATTTTTAGTCGAGAGGTTTACAGCCAAGTCTTTTTTCGTTAGTTTTTTTGACTAAAAAAAGTGACAAAAGATTTCTCGATATCTCGAAATGGCATATTGGATGCGATTCTGAGACAAGCTCAGAATGACAGCGAGATGTTATTCTGAATATAATTTATGATAATATGAAGATAATTAGTAGTTCATTATTTTATTACGTTCATTTTTGTCTTGACACAAAAACGAACCAAAAACGTCAAGACTGCGATTTTCGACGTTCAATCTTCATTTTACTCACTAAAAATATTAAATGACTCGCTATCGCTCACTAATCTTTTTTACGCTTGTTTCAATGGATTGAAACTCGTCTGCAAATCGTATGTCGACTCTAAAATCCGTTATTAAAAAAGGATTTGAGTATTGAAAAAAGAGTTAAAAATCCGACGATTTAGAATCGAAATGCAATTCAACTCTAAATTATTGGAATAAAAAAGTTGAGGTGTTTGAACGAAGTGAGTTATCAAC
>NZ_DKHL01000016.1:0-48353 GCF_002453775.1 Empedobacter sp. UBA6745 | reverse complement strand
ATTTTCTTGAGGCTTTTTTATGTTCAATAAAGTTATAGGTTTTAAGTGCTACGTTCTACGTATAACATAAAACTTATTACGTAATACTTCATAAACACCCCTATAATCCCCTCAAGAGGATAGTTTGCATAGATTTTTATTCTAGTAAATCTAACGTCTTATAACTTATCACTCAAAACTTACAACTTATAACTCAAAACCCGCGTTAGGGATAGTAGTGGAAATCCTTTTGTAGGAATTGAATTTTTCTAATCTGTAATAGAATCTTCTTCTACAAAAGATTGGAACGGATAGCCCGACCGAAGGGAACGCCATAATAATAAACAATTGAATGAAGAATTTTTATATATTTAGGTTTTAAAGTAAAAGAAGATATGAAACCATTTAATGTGCGTGTATATGCGTTATTGGAGCACAAGGGAAAGGTATTGGTGATTCACGAGCCGTTTCAGGGAGAATTAATTTATAAGTTTCCTGGAGGTGGACTGGAGTTTGGTGAAGGAACTAAAGATTGTATAAGGAGAGAGATAAAAGAGGAATTGAATTTGAAAGTGGAAGTTCATGAGCATTTTTATACACAAGATTTTTTTGTGCTGAATGCTTTTGATCCAACAGAACAGGTTTTATTAATTTATTATAAAGCGACAATTACAGAGAAAGCATTGGCTAAATTGAAAATTTTGGATGCTGATATCAACGAATTGTTATGGTTATCGAAAGAAGAATTGAATGTAGAGAAATTTACACTGGATGCAGATAAAGTGGTAGTTGATTTGTATAAAAAAGAAAACTTCGAATCTTAAGACTCGAAGTTTATTATTTTTTGATCATCAAAATACTGTATAACAGCGTATTTCATTAACAAGGTTTGCTCATTAGTTTTAAGCGGTGGTAAATCTTCCAACAACTCAAAATGTGGCCAACCATCTGGATCTAATCCATCGAAACGATAAAAACCAAAAGGTTCTAACACGCGACAAACTGCAATGTGTAATAAATTGAGTTTATCATCTTTTTTAAATCGTTTTTTTCCTTGTCCTAATTCTTGAACACCGATTAAAAAAAGAATGGTATCTAAATCTGGTCTTTCACCGTCTGTGAAATTTTGTTGAAAAAATTCTTCAATCAGTTTCCACTTGTTGGTGTTTGATGATGATTCTTCTGTAAATTTTGATATATCCATTTAGAATTTACGTCCTTTGTGACGCATATGTGGGTTTTGTAATTGCGAATTACTTACGTTGAAACGTTTCATTTGATCATTCATCATTTTGATTTGATCTGTAAACATTCCTTTCGAATCGTTTTTCTTCGCTTCTTTAATATAACCTTCCGCTTCTTTCTTTTTACCTTTTGACATTGCAGCTCCAGCCAAAGATAAATTAGCCATTGCTCTGTCATGATCAAATGATAAACCGTAGTTTAAGGCTTCTTTCATATATTTTTCTGAAACGGCAACATTGTCCTGCGCTTCAGTAATTCCCATCATATAATGGTAATATCCCATTTGTTTAGGAATTAATTCTGATGATGGATTTTTGATCTTTTGTAACCATTTTTTCGCTTTTGCCATATCCTCTTTACGTAAAAACCAGAAAGCTAACAAGATGTTTTCGTTTCTGAAATAGAATAAAATTGGAAATACAGCGACTAATAACGAAACAAATCCCCAACCGTATTCGCGAATGGTAAACAAAAAGATTGCTAAAGCGATTAATACAGCGGCGATTACTAATTTAATGTATTTGTTCATCGATTATAAATATGATTTGATATTATCTGCAATTTCGATCATTTTCTCGGCAGATAATTGAAGTTTTGGATTTGAGAAATTGATATCTTGCATTGTATTTAGAGGAACCAAATGCACATGTACATGTGGTACCTCTAAACCAACAACAGCTACGCCAACGCGTAAACAAGGTATTGCTTTTTCTATAGCTTGTGCAATTTCATAAGAAAAGTCCATTAAACCTAAATAGGTTTCTTTGTCTAAATCGAAGATTTTATCGACTTCTTTTTTCGGGATAACCAATACATGACCTTCTACCAAAGGAAACGCGTCCAAAATAGCGATGTACTTATCGTTTTCGGCAATTTTGTATGATGGTATTTCTCCGTTTATAATTTTAGTGAAAATGCTTGCCATATGTTTTTTAATTTTTGAAATCTTAGTCCAAAGATATTTCTAAAATTTCAAAATTTAAAGTCATTCCGTTAGGTAATGTAATTTCTGCAACTTCTCCAAGTGATTTTCCTAACAATCCTTTTGCGATTGGAGTATTTACAGAGATGCGCATTTTAGCTAAATCAGCCTCAGATTCAGGTACCAAAGTGTACACTAATTCTTGTCCGTTCGCTGTATTTTTTATTTTAACTTTTGATAATATTGATACTTTAGAATGGTCTAATTTAGATTCATCAATTACGCGTGCATATGCTACAACTTCTTTCAATTTAGCAATTTGCATCTCTAACATTCCTTGAGCTTCTTTTGCAGCATCGTATTCTGCATTTTCAGATAAATCTCCTTTATCACGAGCATCAGCAATTTGTTGCGAAATTTTTGGACGCTCAAAAGTTTCTAACTGATGAAGCTCTTCACGCAACTTTTCTAATCCTTCTTTCGTTACATATTGTATATTTGCCATAACAACAATGTTTAATTAATTTTTTATTAAATAGGTCTTATAAAATAAATAATCCTACACATATGTAATACTATGCGCAGGACTATTTAGTTATTGTACTACAAAGATAATAAAAAAAATACAGCAAATTAAAAATGAAACAATTTATTAAAACGATTCTAAATAAGGTTATTTTGGTTTGTGTTTTTGCAAGCTTATTTCAAGGTTGTAATTCAGATGACGGTGTAGTAAGTTGTGTGCCAAATACGATTGTGAATGTTTCAATCAATATCAATTTACCTTTGTATTCTAATCTAAACAATCCAGGAGGATGGGTATATGTAGATGGAGCAACAGCTGGTTCTAGAGGTTTGATTGTGGTGCGTACGGCTTCTGGTTTCAAAGCTTACGATCGTAATGCGCCGCATATTTGTCCTGGTGCAGAAACTACTTTGTATGTAAAGAATGACATCAGTATTGTATGTGATGCAGATAATTCTGAATGGATTTTATTAACAGGACAACCTACAAAAGTAGCGAACAGAGCACCAAGAACTTACCAAGTGTATGTAAATGCAAATGGAACGCTTACAATAACGAATTAAATTTTTTAACGAAAGTTTTTTTAATTCACTCAAAAAATAATAATCTTTGCAGGCATCGAAATTATACTTCTTTATTATGCATGCATAAATTTTTCGAATGGTTTTTGAATTAAATTATTTTTAAAAAAAGATAATTTCGTTGTAAAGATTACTCAAATCCATTATTTTTGGTAAATCAAAATTTTATCAATTAAAAAATATTAATAATGAGCATTATTTCGCATATCCATGCAAGACAAATTTTAGATTCTCGTGGTAACCCAACTGTAGAAGTAGACGTGTATACAGAATCAGGTGTTTTAGGTCGTGCAGCTGTTCCATCAGGAGCATCTACAGGAGAGTATGAAGCAGTAGAATTACGTGATGGTGGAGACTTGTACTTAGGTAAAGGAGTTTTGAAAGCTATCGAGAATGTAAATGAAGTGATTGCTCCAGAATTAATTGGTTTTTCTGTTTTCGAACAAAATTTAATCGATCAAGTAATGATTGATTTAGATGGAACTGAAAACAAAGCTAAATTGGGTGCTAATGCAATTTTGGGTGTTTCTTTGGCAGTTGCAAAAGCTGCAGCAGAAGAATTAGGTTTACCATTGTTTAGATACATCGGTGGAGTTAATGCAAACACATTACCAGTTCCTATGATGAATATCGTAAATGGAGGTTCTCATTCTGATGCGCCTATCGCATTCCAAGAATTCATGATTATGCCAGTTCAGGCAGAATCTTTTTCTGATGCTTTACGCAAAGGAACAGAAGTTTTTCATGCATTAAAGAAAATTTTACACGACCGTGGTTTATCTACAGCAGTAGGTGACGAAGGTGGTTTTGCACCAACTTTTGATGGTACAGAAGATGCTTTAGATACTGTAATTTCTGCAATAGAAAAAGCAGGTTACAAAGCAGGTGAAGAAATTATGATTGCATTAGATTGTGCATCATCAGAATTCTATCACGATGGAAAATATGACTATACAAAATTCGAAGGAGAAAAAGGAGCTATCCGTACTTCTGCAGAGCAAGCAGCTTATTTAGCAGAATTGACAGAGAAGTATCCAATTATATCTATCGAAGATGGTATGGACGAAAACGATTGGGAAGGTTGGAAAATCTTAACAGATAAAATCGGTAAACGTGTTCAGATTGTTGGAGACGATTTATTGGTAACGAATGTAACTAAATTAGAAAAAGCAATTGATGCTGAAACAGCAAATTCTATCTTAGTAAAATTCAATCAAATTGGTACGTTAACAGAAACGATCAAAGCAGTACAAATGGCGCAAAATGCACGTTATACAGCAGTTATGTCTCACCGTTCTGGAGAAACAGAAGATGCTACAATTGCAGATTTAGCTGTTGCTTTGAACACAGGACAAATCAAAACTGGTTCTGCTTCTCGCTCTGATCGTATGGCGAAATACAACCAATTATTACGCATTGAAGAGATTCTTGGAGAAACTGCAATCTTTCCAGGACTTAAGGCTTTTAAAGTTAAGCGATAAAATAATTTGAGACTGATATTTATCAGTCTCAAATTAATAAAAAAAGTGTAAATTACGCAATAAATAATATAAACTATAAAATGTCAGATAAGGTAATATTAAATTACAACGGAAATGAGTTGGAGCTACCTGTTACAACTGGTACAATGGATGAAAAATCTATTGATATTTCCAAGTTAAGAAGTGCTACTGGATTAATTACAATGGATCCAGGTTACAAAAATACAGGGGCATGCGAATCTAAAATTACATTTTTAGACGGTGAAGAAGGTAAATTGATGTACCGTGGATATCCTATTGAACAATTAGCAGAGAAATCTTCTTTCGTAGAAGTAATGTATTTGTTAATCAAAGGAGAATTACCTACACAAGCTGAATTAGATAAATTTATCGCTGATATTAATGAGTACAACTATGTGTCAGAAGATTTAATCAAAATCTTAGATGCATTCCCAAGTTCTGCTCACCCAATGGGAGTATTAACATCTTTAACAGCTGCTTTATCAGCATTCAACCCAAAAGTTGTAGACGTTACTTCTCCAGATGATATGTATAGAGCGGCAGTTACTTTATTAGGTAAATTCCCAGTATTAGCGTCTTGGACACAAAGAAAAATTAAAGGATTACCAGTTAACTACTCTAACGATAAATTATCTTACGTAGAAAACTTTTATCAATTATTATTCAAAAAACCAGGTCAAGAATTAGACTTAGATCCAGTTATTATTGATGCAATTGACAAATTATTAATCTTACACGCAGATCACGAACAAAACTGTTCTACATCAAGTGTACGTTTAGTAGGTTCTTCTCACGCAGGTTTATTTGCTTCTATCTCTGGTGGTATCTCTGCATTATGGGGACCATTACACGGAGGTGCTAACCAAGCAGTATTAGAAATGTTAGAAGCGATCAAAAATGATGGTGGAGATGTTGAAAAATACTTAGCAAAAGCAAAAGATAAAAACGATCCATTCCGTTTAATGGGATTCGGACACCGTGTTTATAAAAACTTTGACCCTCGTGCGAAAATCATCAAAGTTGCTGCGGATAACGTTTTAGAGAAATTAGGAATCAATGATCCTATTTTAGATATTGCGAAAAAATTAGAGCAAGCTGCTTTAGAAGACGAGTATTTCAAATCAAGAAACTTATATCCAAACGTAGATTTCTATTCAGGAATTATCTACAAAGCGTTAGATATCCCAACTGAAATGTTTACAGTTATGTTTGCTGTTGGACGTCTACCAGGATGGATTGCACAATGGATGGAAATGCGCGAGACGAATCAACCAATTGGTCGTCCTCGTCAATTATACACAGGAGCACCATTACGTGATTACGTTGAAATTGAAAAAAGATAAGAATTATCTTATTCATCATACAATCCGAAAATCAAAGTTTGATTTTCGGATTTTTTTTAACAATTAATTTTTAGAGATTGTTTGTTTAAAATGTGTTAAAGCCTTATTTTTAAGTAAATTAAATTTTGTAACCATGAAATTTGAGAAAATACATAATAAAGGTCAAGCACAAATCTTCGAAAACAAATACCTCGAAATGTTGACAAAAGGTCATCCCGCAGTTATTTGGGGAATGTACATACCTCTACTTTCCTACTGTATTTATTATGGAATTTCTCGTTACGATTTATCTGCCTTGACAGTTATCTGCTTATTTTTTGGAGCGATGTTATTTTGGACATTGTTCGAATATTTTGCGCATCGTTATCTTTTTCATTGGACAGCTGAACAACCAAGTCTAAAACGAATTGTTTACATTTTTCACGGAAATCATCATCATTATCCGCGCGATAAACAACGTTTGTTTATGCCTCCAGTTCCTAGTATTCTTTTGGCGTCAATCATTTTCTTGATTCAATATTTAATTTTAGGTAAATATGCTTTTGCTTTTTTTCCTGGTTTTATGATTGGCTATTTATTGTATGCGTCTATGCATTATTTGATTCACGCTGTTGCGCCGCCTTTCAAGTTTATGAAACCACTTTGGCGCAATCATCATTTGCATCATTATAAAGACGAAGAATTAGGTTTTGGCGTTTCCAATACATTTTGGGATCGTATTTTCGGAACAATGTTCGACTTAAAGAATGAAAAAGAAGACAAAGAAAAAGTAAAAGAATTGATGTTTGAGAAGAAAAGTTAATATGAATAGTATCAAAACTATAATACTTTTATTGTTATTTTCTAATTTGCTTTTTGCTCAAGAAATAAAAGAAAATTTTTCTGCTGAATTAGTGGTTTTAAATGATGAAAATTTAAAAGAAATAATTACGAATATAAATCTTAATGATTATTGTATTAATAAAGGCTATGTTTGGTATTTAAATTATAAAAAAGATTATTTACAATTATCAAGTATTTCTAGATACAAACTTTATGGAATAAAGACTAATTATTATGCAACTATGATTAATAATAACCTTATTTTCATAAGATTAAATAAAGAAAATGATTCGATTTTTAAGAAGTTAGGATTTAAGATTAATTTAAATGATTTCAAATCAAATATAATCTCAACCGGACCTCATACTACTTCTTGGTATTTTAAAAAGGTAAATGAAAAAACAGAATTGGTAAAAGAAAATATCTTTCCATGTGTTTATAATTAGATGTTTGAGAAGAAAAGTTAATTTTTCGTATCTTCCGTCAAATTAAGCTCACACAGAAAATGAAAAAATATACTTTACTTGCAATTGGATTACTTGCATTCAATCAATCAAACGCGCAATATTCTAAAGAAAATCAAAAGAAATATGTCGAAGAATTAGCTTCTGATGCTATGCAAGGTCGAAAATTTGGAACACCCGAAAATCGATTGGCTGCTGAATTGATTGCTGAAAAATTCAAACAAAATAAATTAAAACCTTGTGTTGGTGATTCATATTTAATCGAATTTGAATATAAAGGGAAAACGGGACAAAATGTTTGCGGAATCAAAGAAGGTAAATCGTCTGATATTTACGCTGTAGGTGCGCATTTTGATCATGTTGGAACAGATGACAAAGGCGATGATAAAGTTTTTAATGGAGCAGATGATAATGCGAGTGGAACTTCGGCTGTAATGGCTTTGTCTGATTATTTCAAAAATAAAAAAGTTAAACAAACCATGATGTTTATGGCTTTTGATGCTGAAGAAATTGGATTAATTGGTTCTAAAATGTTGGTAGAAAATACAGATTTTCAGTCTTATTTACCAAATATGAAAGTGATGTTAAATTTAGAAATGATTGGAACTGTTTCTGCTTTTGGCGAAGGAAAAGTGTATATGACAGGTAGCGATCGTTCGGATTTGATGAATTTGATGAACAACAATTCGACTAGAACATTCAAAGTCGAAAACGATCCTTATTTACAACAACAATTATTTTATCGTTCGGATAATGTAAATTTTGTAAATCATAAAGTGGTATCGCATGCGCTTTCTTCTGTAAACATGGAAAATCAACATCATTATCATCAAAAAAATGATGAAGTTTCGGTGATTAATTTCGAAAATCTATCAGAAATTACGCAAGGAATTGGACATTCTTTATACGAAATGATGAAGAAAAATATTCAACCAAAATATAACGATTAATGGATAAAGCAATTAATATTGTTAGTATTGCAGTTATTGTAATTTTATTGTTAGCGTTTTTATCAGAAAAATTTTTCCCAATAAAAGGTCTTGAATTGTTTTATGAGAAAAAGTTTTATCTCGCAATTATTTATTTAATTTTAAGAGTTTCCAGAATTTATATTCTTCGAAAATCAAAATAAATTTTTAAATCCGTTCCAATTTCAGAACGGATTTTTTAGTACCTTTTATTTACCTTAAAATAAATGTATGGAAGGTTATTAGGAATCGTTTTGCGCTGTATTTCGGTGTATTTTTTTATGTTAATTGCACTTAGAATTTTTGGTAAACAACAATTATCGCAATTAAATACAGCAGATGTTATTTTGATTTTATTGATTAGTAATGCTGTTCAAAATGCTATGGTTGGTTCAGATTCGAGCTTGCAAGGTGGATTGATAGCAGCTTTTGTATTGTTTCTTTTAAATTTTATTGTCAAAAAGATACTGCTAAAGAATAAATTTTTAGGAAACTTAATTGAACAAAAACCTGAAATTTTAATCCGTAATGGAAAAGCTGATTTTACGATGTTGTGCAAATTGGGAATTAATTCGGAAGAATTGAACGAAGCAATGCGCGAACATGGTGTGGAACATATCAAAGATGTGAAATTGGCGATGATGGAGATTGATGGAAATATCTCAATTGTGACAACGGATAAAAATCAATTTAAGGAAACACATTATAAACGCAAACATAATCACAAAAATTTACAAGGAACCAATTAACAAAATATGGAAAATAATTTAGTAAACGGGATTATCAAACAATTCCAGTATTATAAACAATTGGGAGAGAAAACATTTTCGCAATTAACAGATGAAGAATTGTTTTGGCAATACAATGAAAACTCAAATAGTATTGCGATTATCGTGAATCATCTTTCAGGAAATATGTTGTCGCGTTGGACTGATTTTTTGACAACAGATGGTGAAAAAGAGTGGCGAAATCGTGATGAAGAATTTGAAGATACAATCAAAACTAAAGAACAACTTTTAGAGAAATGGGAGAAAGGTTGGAAGTGTTTGTTTAATGCTTTAGCACAAATCAAAACGGATGAAGATTTAGAACAAATCATCTATATCCGAAATGAAGGACATACAGTAATAGAAGCCATTAATCGTCAATTGGCGCATTATCCATATCATGTTGGTCAAATTGTTTTTATAGGAAAGTTAATAAAAGATAATAAATGGAATTCACTTTCAATTCTAAAGAATAAATCTTCAGACTATAATCAAATTAAATTTTCTACAGAGAAAAAGACACAACATTTTACAGATGAGTTTTTGAAAGAAGAATAATTAAATAATACTTTGACGCAACCTTTTTATGATTAATTATCTTATTAGAAATTAAACTAATAAAATAACATTATGAAAGCAATTTTAAAAGTAGCATTTTGTACATTTTCTATTTTTGCATTTTTTGGATGTCAAAATGATGATTACTCTAAAAATAACAATGTAGATAAAGAGTTGAATGGAGTTTGGAATTTAGATAAAACATATGGATTTTACCCTGATCAAGCTTTTATTCAACATGAAAAAGGAAAAGTTATTTGGGAATTTAATACTTCGACAAATAAATTAAGTGTTGTTAATCATGTAGATGAAACTGCTGGAATTGTAACTGGTAATTATGATTTTTATACTTCTAAAGAAAAACTAAATGATAAAATAGAGTATAAAATTTTATATGTTGAAAATAAGAAACAAGGTGATTTTTATAAAATTGCTGGAGATTCATTAGTAATTAATTACGGAAGTGATTTAGATGGATATATTCTTGTATTCAAAAAATAAATCAGCAGGTTACAATCAAACGAAGTTTTCGGCAGGTAAGAAAACACAGCATTTTACAGATGAGTTTTTGAAAAAAAATAATAACAACTAACTAATGGATATGTTCTCTTGTTTTTAGAATTTCTTTTACATTTTTATAAGCTTGCTTCCAATTATCCGATTGTTTATAGTAAATAGTTTTTTTATCTACTATTTCAGGATTGTTAATCATATCAGATTTTTCAAATGATTGTTCACAAGTATGTAGTTTATGTAGATAAGCTAATAATTGTTTTGTATTCATTTTTTCTAATTCGTCAATTGATAAAACATTTGGTTTTCTATTTTTTGACATTTTAATATTTTATTAAAAAAAAAGCTCCATTCGGAGCTTTTCAGGTTTTATGCTAAATTTTCTTCTTTCTGTAGAAGTGTTTTATAAATTAATCCACCTACAATTGCGCCTGTAATAGGCGCAACCCAGAATAGCCATAATTGTATTAAAGGTTCGCCCCGTACAAAAATAGCTTGTGATGTAGAACGGGCTGGATTTACAGATGTGTTAGTGATTGGAATAGAAATTAAGTGAATTAACGTTAAGGCCAATCCAATTGCGATTCCAGCAAATTTTCCGTTTGCAAATTTGTCTGTCGCACCTAAAATAACAATTAAGAAGAAGGCTGTTAAGACAAATTCAATTAAAAAAGCAGATAACATACTGTAACCATGTGGTGAAAATGCGCCATATCCATTGGAAGCAAATGCTCCAGCTTTGGTATTGTCAATAGCGAAATTTGCATTTCCCGAAGCGATTAAGTATAATACTCCAGCAGCAGCAATTGCTCCTAATACTTGCGAAATAATGTAAGGAAATAATTGTTTTCCGTCAAATCGTCCTCCAGCAAATAAACCGAAAGAGACAGCAGGGTTGAAATGTCCTCCAGAAATATGACCAACTGCGTAAGCCATTGTTAGTACAGTAAGACCAAATGCTAATGCAACACCAGCGTAACCAATTCCTAATTCGGGAATACCAGCCGCAAAGATTGCACTACCACAACCTCCGAAAACTAACCAAAAAGTACCGAAAAACTCGGCAGCATAATTTTTCATAAATGTTTTAATATTAAAAGTTTAGTTGGAATGAATTTAAGAAAATTTTAAGAAATAAAAACATTTTAAACATTTAAATTATTTCAATAAAAAAATCGCTCCGATTTCTCAGAGCGATTTGTATTTATAATATATTCTTTCTAGAATAATTAATCCATATAAGCCTCAATAGGAGCACAAGTACAGATTAAGTTACGATCTCCGTAAGCATCATCAATACGAGAAACAGATGCAAAGAATTTACGTTCGCGAACCCATTCTGCTGGATATGCAGCTTTAGAACGAGAGTAAGGATATTCCCACTCGTCTGCCGTAATCAAGTGAATTGGGTGAGGCGCGTTGTGTAATACGTTGTTATCAACTGGATAATCTCCGTTTGCAACCTCATCAATTTCTTGACGAATAGAAATTAACGCATCACAAAAACGATCTAATTCTGCTTTGTTTTCAGATTCTGTTGGCTCAACCATCAATGTTCCAGCAACTGGGAAAGATACTGTTGGCGCATGGAATCCATAATCAATCAAACGTTTTGCGATATCCGTTACTTCGATACCAGCTTTTTTGAACGGACGACAATCTAAGATAAATTCGTGTGCCACTACATTGTTTCCATTTGTATATAAAATATCAAAATGCTTCTCTAAACGAGTTTTCATGTAATTAGCATTCAAGATTGCACCTTGTGTCGCTTTCAATAAACCTTCTGCACCTAACATTAAAATGTAAGAGTAAGAAATAGGTAAAATGAACGCAGAACCATAAGGAGCCGCAGCGAATGTATTTGTCGCTTCTTTTCCTCCAGTTTCGATTAATGGAGAAGATCCTAAGAAAGGCGCTAAATGTGCTTTTACACAGATTGGTCCTACACCAGGTCCTCCACCTCCGTGAGGAATAGCGAATGTTTTGTGTAAGTTAAGGTGACAAACGTCTGCACCAATGTTTCCTGGAGAAGTTAATCCAACTTGCGCATTCATGTTTGCACCGTCCATATAAACTTGACCTCCGTATGCGTGAATCATTTCAGTAACTTCTTCGATATTGCTATCAAAAGCACCATACGTTGATGGATAAGTAATCATCAATGCAGCTAAGTTATCTTTGTGTTTTTCACATTTTTCTTTCAAGTCAACTAAATCTGTTTCACCAGATTCTAAGTTCTTCACAACAACAACTTGCATTCCCGCCATTGCAGCAGAAGCAGGGTTAGTTCCGTGAGCAGATTGTGGAATTAAAGCAACATTTCTGTGTCCTTCTCCCCTTGCTTCAAAGTAAGAACGGATTACCATCAATCCTGCATATTCTCCTTGCGCACCAGAATTTGGTTGTAAAGAAGTTGCATCAAAACCTGTGATTACAGCTAAATAATCTTCTAAGTTTTGGATTAATGTTTGGTAACCTTCTACTTGATCTTTTGGAGTGAAAGGGTGTACATTCCCCATTCTTTCCCAAGACATGTGCAATAATTCTGTTGCAGCATTCAATTTCATTGTACAAGAACCTAATGCAATCATCGATTGGTTAAGAGCCAAATCTTTACGCTCTAAACGCTTGATGTAACGCATTAATTCTGTTTCTGTATGATATAAATTGAAGTTTTCGTGTGTTAAGAAATCAGAAGTTCTGATTAAATCTTGAGGTAAATAAGAATCATCTACTTCAAATTCGAAACCATCTTCTGTATTTTTAATTGTTGCAAAAACACTTAAAATTTCGAAAATATCTTCTTCAGAAGTCATTTCATCAATTGTGATTGAAATTTTTCCGTTCTCGAATCCATTTACATTAATTTCTTCTTCTGCAAAAATCTTTACAATTTCGTCTGAGTTTTCAACTTCAATTTGAATTGTATCGAAGAAATTAGTATTTACTAATTTAAATCCTAAATGCTCTAAACCTCCGTGTAAAACAGCTGCTTTAGTATGAATTTGATCAGCGATATATTGTAAACCGTCTTTTCCGTGGTAAACCGCGTAGAAAGAAGCCATAACCGCTAACAATACTTGTGCAGTACAAATATTAGAAGTCGCTTTTTCACGTTTGATGTGTTGCTCACGTGTTTGTAAAGCCATACGTAACGCATAGTTTCCTAAACGATCTTGAGAAACTCCAATAATACGCCCTGGAATTACACGTTTGTATTCTTCTGTACAAGATAAGAAAGCTGCGTGCGGTCCACCGTATCCCATAGGAACACCAAAACGTTGAGAAGTACCAATTGCGATATCAGCTCCCCATTCACCTGGAGGTGTTAATAATGTTAAAGCTAATAAATCTGTTGCAACAGCAACTTTTACATTAACTGCATTTGCTTTTTCTACAAATGATCTATAATTATTGATTTGTCCTCCTTTCCCGATGTATTGTACAATCGCTCCGAAGAATTCTTCTGTTAATTCAGTCGTTTCAAAGTTTCCAACAACTAATTCAATTCCTAAACCGTGTGCTTTCGTTTCTAAAACCGCTACAGATTGAGGGAATAAATTATCTGCTACAAAAAATTTGTTGACATTGTTTTTCTTTTGATCACGAGAACGAGATTCAAATAACATGTGCATTGCTTCACCACATGCAGTACCTTCGTCTAATAAAGAGGCATTTGCGATAGGTAAACCTGTTAAATCAGAAATAACAGTTTGGAAATTTAATAAAGCTTCTAAACGTCCTTGCGCAATTTCCGCTTGGTATGGTGTATAAGCTGTGTACCAACCAGCATTTTCTAATACATTACGTTGAATTGGCGCTGGTAAAATTGTACCATAATATCCATATCCAAGATAATTTTTTACTTTTTTATTTTTTGAAGCGATTTCAGCTAAATGATTAATAGCTTCAAATTCTGATAAAGCTTCTGGTAAATCCAAAGCATTTTTCAATCGAATGTTCTGAGGAACTGTTGCCTCAATTAAAGAATCAATAGAATCTTTCCCAATTACAGAAAGCATTTCAGCTGCTTGCTGCGCATTGTTTCCAATATGTCTAATGGAAAAATCGTTTGTGTTCATTGTGTTTGCGCTATGTTTATTTTCGCGTAAAAATACGTTTTTTTATCTTAAAATAAAAGTGAATAACAATGTTAAAAATTAATTGAATGAATAGATTAGAATTTTATTTTTTTAGAAATAAATGTGAATAAAATCTTTCTTTTTTTTCAAAAAATAGTAATATTGGCAATAGAATTGAGATAAATAATTCGGTAGAATTTCTTAAATTTATTCTACGTTTAAAAAAATCTATGAAAACAAACGATTTTATGGAACTTAATGAAAATACTTCTGAAGTCAAAGAAGCGAAAAAATTTCCATTCTTAAAGAAATTGGAAATAATGATGGAAGAGGCGAAATTAGAGGATGCGAAAAAATCTAAAATGAAACGTGTTCATAAAAAAGGTAATTCTCAAATCGCTAAAAAAATGGGAGAAGAAGCTGTAGAAATGGTTATTGCTTCGGAACAAGATAACGACGAAAACTTTTTAGAAGAATCGGCAGATGTTTTCTTTTATTACCTAATGGCGCTACATGCACGTGGTTTTGAATTGAAAGATGTTTTGGAGATTTTAAAGAAAAGGCATAAAAAATAATTAACACCTTACACTGATATGCAAAAGGGCGGAACGTCGATAAAATTAATAATTGCGGCAGCAATTGTTATTTTTTCTGTTATAAAATATTTTTCTTCTTCTGAAGTCAATGAAATTACAGGCGAAAAGCAATATATTTCATTAACCAAAGATGACGAAATTGCGATGGGAATTAATTCGGCTCCGCAAATGGCACAAGAGTTTGGTGGACTATCTCGAAATGCTCAATACCAGGAGCTTGTAAAACGAGTAGGCGCGAAAGTTGTTAATAATAGTGATGCACATAAAACGAATTATCCATTTCAGTTTTATGTGTTAGCAGATAATCGAACTGTAAATGCTTTTGCATTGCCTGGTGGACCAATTTTTATTACCGAAGCCTTATTGACGCGTTTGCAAAACGAAGATCAATTGGCTGGAGTTTTGGGACACGAAGTTGGTCATGTTATTGCGCGTCATAGTGCAGAACAAATGTCGAAACAAGAGCTTTCGCAAGGAATTGCAGGAGCGGCTGGTGTTGCAGCTGGAGATGCAAATTCGGCTTATTATGCGCAAGTTGTGGCAAATATGGTGAACATGAAATATGGTCGAGATGATGAATTGGAGTCTGATGATTTGGGCGTTCGATTTATGATTCAGGCAGGATATAATCCAGAAGCATTGATTGGTGTAATGGATATTTTGGAAGAAGCTTCAGGAGGAAGCCAAGTTCCAGAATTTCAGAGTACGCATCCATCGCCATCAAATCGTCGCGAAAAAATAAAAGCTGCTATAGAGAAATATAGAAATCAGTAGATTTTAATTCGTTGTAATGATAAGAAAAATACTTTTATCAGTTCTTTTATTTACAAATATTACATTTTCTTATGCTCAAGATTATGGTCAAATTAGCAAAGAAATTTGTAAATCAATTACAAAAGATCAATCATTATCAGGAAAAATAAAATTCTTAGATTTTAGAGATTTTATAAAAACGGATGCGGATAAATTTTTAATATCAGATGTAAATGTCTTTCAGTTCAATTTACAAAAGAGTTTGATTAAAAATTGTACTGAATTTTCTTTTATAGAGAATTACTCTTTGGTTCCCTTTTCAAATATTGTTGATTTAGAAAAAGTCTTTAATAGAGAAGATTTAGCAAAACTTGAAAAACAATTAAAGGAAATTCAAAAGACCAATCGTTTTCAGTTATTTATAATTTCTACGGATGATTATTTTCCAAATGAAAATATAACAGATTATTCATTTTCAATTCTTAATAACAATAGTTCGGATCTGTTTCAAAAAGGAAGTATGATAATTGTGTTTAATTTAAAATCAAGAGAAGTTAGAATTTCGACGAATAAGATTGCTCGAAATATAATTTCTGACGATTTTTCTCAAAAGCTAATTGATGAGCTAATTGTTCCAAACTTTAAAGAAGAAAAATATTTTGAAGGAATCAATGAAGCTATTGTAAAAATTAATGAAAAAATAGTTGTAGAAGATTAAATAATTTAAACAGAGTTAATAAATTGAAAGTCCATTTTTCTTTTCTTGAAGTATTATATCTTATTGTAGCAATTACTAGTTATTCATTCTTTTATCACACTAATGGTTTAGGATTTATGCAAGGAGATGATTTTAACTATGTTACTCAATTAGAGTCTTCTGGTAATGATGATGATTTTTTTGCAATTCTTACGGGAATTCTGGCTTTATTTTTCTTTATGATAAGTCTTTTTGTTAAAAGAAAATATTATGTGTTAGGAATAGCACTGTTTTGTATTAATTTCTCGTTTTTATTAATCCAAATGGGAGATTATTTTGTGACAATTATACACGGAAATATTGTATTATTTTTCTTACTATTAACTGTAATGGTAATGAATTTTCTTTTGATAAAAAGGATATATGAAAAAATAAAATAATTTAATCAATAAACTTTGCTTTCAATTCTGGAGTCGGAAGCCAACAACTTTCTTGTTTTCCAAACCAACGATAACGATTTTTCGCAATAAAACTATAAACCACATCGCGCAAAGGTTTTGGAACAATCATAAAAATACTCAACCAAGAAGTTATTCCGTCCAAATATTTGGAAATTTTAAGTGCTGCAGATGATTTGGTATAAAATTTATCATCTTCAATAAAAACGACAGAATCAAATTTTGTGGCATCTAAATTATTTTCTTTCAAGAAATTTTGTCCAAAATCAGATTGTAACGAAGCAAAACGAAACTGATTTTTTTTGTCATGTTCAATCACAAACTGAACAGATTGATTGCATAAATTGCAAATTCCATCAAACAAAATAATTTTCCTCGTTTTCATACAATAAATATACGCCAAAAGTAGCTAAACTCTAAAGGTTATTTTTAAATTAGCCAAAATTAACAATCAATCATGTTTAGCGAATATTTATTCCGAAAAGTTGATAATTCTCCACTTGTAATTTTCCGAATAATCTTTGGTTTATTAATTGTTGCAGAATGTTGGGGAGCCATTTTTACAGGTTGGGTACAAACAAATTTTGTTGAACCGCATATTACATTTTCGTTCATCGGATTCGAATGGACCAATGTTTTCTTGGGACAAAATATGATTTATTTGTATGTACTCATGGGAGTTTTAGGCTGGTTTATCGTATTTGGTTTTGCTTACCGATTTTCTATTATCGTATTTTCGATTTTATGGTCGTTGACGTATTTCATGCAAAAAACAAGCTACAACAACCATTATTATCTGTTTATGCTAGTTTCGTGGATGATGACAATAATTCCTGCACATCATTTCTTTTCGATTGATAGTTTGATTTTCCCGAAAATAAAACGTCTAACCATGCGCAATTGGGTACCAACTTTATTCATTATTCAGTTGTTGATAGTATACACTTTTGCCGCTTTTGCGAAGATTTATCCAGATTGGTTTAACGGTGTTTTTTTACAAATGAAATTCCATGAATATGGCGATTTATTGACGACAAAATATAATCTTGTTGGTTTAGGAAAAGTTGTAAGTAGTTTAGAGTTTGCACAAGTGTTTGCTTGGGGTGGTTTCTTTTTTGATTTATTGATTATTCCTGCAATGTTGATGAATAGAACGCGCGGAATTGCTTTTAAATGTGCTGTAGCCTTTCATATTTTCAATTCAGCAGTTTTCGGGATTGGGATATTTCCTTTCTTTGCTTTGGCAATGTTAATTTTCTTTTATGATCCCGTTAAAATTCAGGAAGTTATTTTTCCTAAAAAATCATTTATGATGGATCGTTCAGATGAAGATAATTTATTGACAACTCGTCGTGTCATGTTCTCTTATTTGATGTTTTTCTATGTGATTTGGCAAATATATTTACCTGTTCGACACTATTTTATTCCGGGAAATGTTTTTTGGACAGAGGAAGGTCATCGCATGGCTTGGCGAATGATGTTGCGTAACAAAGCGGGTGAAGTTGTGGTATATGTTTCGAAACCAGATCCACAGAAAAAAGGTAAATTCTTGAAACGCGAGAAAGTAGATTTGACTAAATATCTAACCTTTAAACAAATGTCAAAAATGGCGGTTAGTCCAGACATGATGTGGCAATTTGCACGCTATGTAAAGTATGATTATGCGAAAAATGGCGTGAATGATGTCAAAGTTTTTGTGGATGCGAAAGTTTCTGTCAATGGCAGCGATTATTATCAATTTACAAATCCAAATTACAATTTAGCTTACACAACTTGGAGTTATTTTGGACATCAAAAATGGATTCAGCCAACACCAAAAGAGTTGAATTTATCTTATTTTGAATAAATTTATGTAACTTTATAGGACAACAATCAAAGAAATACAATTATGAAATATACATTATTCGCAATAGCTTTTTCGGCTTTATTATTTTCTTGTGGTAATAAGGAAGATAATGGAGTAAGTGCTTACAAAGGTTTGGATAAGCAAAAGCAAGAACAAAAAGATTTGGACAGTATTGGAAAAGAAGCGCAACAAACGTTTGATGATTTCAAATTGGCGTTGTCGATGAAAGATACAACGACGACTAATTTTATTGTCAAACAAATGTATGATATTCCGAATTCGACACAAAAAGAGCATATTTGGATTCGTGATGTATATTCGGATAACGATCAATTAAAAGGAATTGTAGACAACGTTCCGCAATACACAAAATTGGTGAAACACAATGATACAGTTGTGATTGATCCGACTAAATTATCGGATTGGATGTATTATAAAGGCGATAAAATGATTGGTGGATTTACAATAAAATATATGCGTAGTAAGATGACTGATGCGCAGAAAAAAGAGTTTGATAAACAATATAAAGTAAAGTTTGAGGATTAATTTCTGCTCAAAAATAATAAAATCAAAAAGGCAATCTTTCGTTAGATTGCCTTTTAATTTTGAAATTATTTTTTTGTTGGATCAAAACCATAAACATAATTATTGAGAAGTCCGTTTGAACTTTCTAATTCAACTATATCCATTAATTCTTCGATATAATTTGCAACTCTTGTTCGATTTTCTGTGTCTAAATCATATTTTTCAATCGTTTTTAAACTACTTTCAATTGCTTTAAGATAAAAATCGCTACTGGGATTTTTACTACTTTGAATAGATTCGAATGTTTTAGCAAGCTTATTTATTTCTTTTGTCAAATTAGATTGAATATTTTTATCCTCTAACCCAGGATAAAATAGAGATTCATCTTTATTAAACTTATCTTTTTGAGTAAATTCTGTAAACATTTTTTGAGAATCTTTGTTAATCGTTTTCTCTTGAGCACAAGAAAAAATACTTAAATTAAATAGTACAAAATATAGAATTGAAATTGTCTTCATATTATTTTCCTTAATCAATCAAAGATAATTGAATTTTACGTTTTTCTGTATCAATTCCAATTACGGTTACTTCAACTTGTTGACTTAAATGCACTTTTGAATTCACATCAGAAATAAATTCATTCGAAATTTTAGAAATATGAATTAAGCCATTTTCTTTAATTCCTATATCTACAAAACAACCAAAATTAGTAATATTGTTGATAATTCCAGGAACTTTCATGCCCAATTGCAAATCTTCGAATTTCTTTAATCGTTGATCGAAACTAAAAACTTTGGCTGTAGAACGCGGATCTAAACCAGGTTTTTCGAGTTCCTTTTTAATATCTTCTAAAGTTGGTAAACCTACTTTTTCTGTAATATATTTTGTCAAATCAAGTTGATTAATCAATTCTTTATTCTGAATCAAATCTTTCAAATCAACTTTCAAATCTTTCGCCATTTTCTCTACAAGAGCATATGATTCTGGGTGAACAGCAGAATTATCTAACGGATTTTTTGCATTCGGAATTCGTAAAAAAGCAGAAGCTTGCAAGAATGCTTTTTCGCCCAAACGAGGAACTTTTAGTAAATCTTTTCTCGAATTAAAAGCACCATTTTCGCTTCGATATTCTACAATATTTTCAGCCATTTTTTCGCCAATTCCAGCGACATAATTTAGCAAATGTTTGCTTGCCGTGTTCAGATTTACACCAACTTTGTTCACACAGAAAGAAACAACATCATCCAACTCATTTTTCAATAAAGTTTGATCGACATCATGTTGATACTGACCAACTCCAATCGATTTTGGCTCTATTTTTACCAACTCTGCCAAAGGGTCTTGTAAACGACGGCCTATAGAAACAGCGCCACGAACAGTAACATCTTTATCTGGAAATTCGTCGCGCGCAATTTTAGAAGCCGAATAAACCGAAGCACCAGCTTCATTCACAACAAAAACTTTTAGTGGACGATCAAATGCAATGTTCTGTACCAAATTTTCTGTCTCGCGAGAAGCCGTTCCATTTCCTATCGAAATTGCGTCAACATTATAAGCATTGACAAGCGATTTTAGTTTTTTGATAGCTTGTATTTTTTCATTTTGTGGCGCATGTGGATAAATATTTTCGTTGTGCAACAAATCACCTTGTTCATCTAAAACAACCACTTTACACCCCGATTTGTAACCAGGATCTATTGCCAAAATTCGTTTTTGTCCCAAAGGTGGTGCTAAAAGCAATTGATTTAAGTTTTTCGAAAAAACATTAATCGATGTTTCATCTGCTTTTTGTTTTGCCTCTTTCAACACTTCATTTGAGATTGAAGGAGCCAAAAGTCGTTTGTACGCATCTTTTATAGCTTCTTCAATAACCCAAGAAACTTCTGGTTGAATAGATTTGATCAACGTGTACTCCAAAAATTTGAAGGCTTCTTTTTTATCAATTGATACATTTACTTTCAAGAAATTTTCATTTTCGCCACGTAAAATAGCCAATAATCGATGAGAAGCAATTTTTTTCAATGGTTCTTCGTATTCAAAATAATTCGAATATTTAGCCGAATCTTCATCATCTATTTTAGATTTGACTAATTTACTTTCAATCAAAGCAGATTTTCTGAAAATATCTCGTAATCGATGACGCACATACTCATTTTCATTGATCCATTCCGCAATAATATCTTGTACACCTGCAAAAGCATCTTCGATACTTGTCACATCTTCATTCAGATATTTTTTTGCTAAATCATCTAAATCAGGAATATTATTTTGTTTCATGATGATTTTCGCCAAAGGCTCTAAACCTTTTTCTTTCGCAATTGTCGCACGTGTTTTTTTCTTCTTTTTATAAGGAAGATATAAATCCTCTAATTGGACCAAATCAAAACTTTTCTGAATACGTTGTTGTAATTCATTATTCAATTGATTTTGTTCTTCTAATGTTTTTAAAATAAATTCTTTTCGAGAAACAATTTCATTGTATTGATTTTGCAGTTTTTTTATAGCAGAAATTTGAACTTCATCAAGATTTCCTGTGACCTCTTTTCTATATCTCGCAATAAAGGGTATGGTATTATCTTCATTCAAACAATTTACTGTATTGTTGATTGATTTTTCTGAAATAGAATTAAGATGTTGATGAATGTATTGAATCAAATTCATGTTAAAAGTTTGGCCTTGCAAATTACTATTTTTCACAAACATAAAAAATAGCATGTTTTATTTATATAGGTCGTATTTAATAGAGTGCTTTTTTTATATAATAATCTAATATTTAGAGTTTTTAATATCAGTCTTATTTTAAATAAAAAAGAATAATAAAAATTTTCTAAAAAGTTTTGGTGTTTATTAAATTATTTCTAAATTTGACCTTAGGTAGTAGAGAGTAAGATTGATTTTTTTTAATGTTAAATTTATACTTACTAGTGTAAGTTTTTTTAAAAATCAATTGGGTTTAAGCTGAGGAGCTTAAACCCGTTTTTTTTTATACAACTTTCTTATCTTTGAGCAAATATATCTACAAAATGGCTCGTATAAAATTAGATTTTTCAGACAAATTTTTATTTTCAACAATAATACCAGTACGCATAACTGATCTCAATTATGGAAATCATTTGGCAAACGATAAAGTATTGTCCATTATACATGAATCGCGAATTCAGTTTTTTCAACATTATGGCTATTCGGAATTAGATTTTGGAGGTGTAAGTGTGATTATGGGTGATGTTGCGATTGAGTATAAAAATCAAGCTTTTTATGGTGATGAATTGTTGATTGAGATTGGTGTGCAAGATTTTTCGCGTGTTAGTTTTGATGTAATCTATAAAATTTCTACAAAAGATAAATTAATTGCAAAAGCGAAAACAGGAATGGTTACCTTCGATTATCAGCAAAATAAAGTGGTTGAGGTTCCTCAAAAGATAAAAGATCTTTTTGAAGTTGTATAATCTTATAAATTAATTACGCTAATCATTTAAGTCTTTGTAAATTTGCACCGAGTTATGAAGATTTTACCATATAAAAATTTATTTGTCGGAATTACCGACACATTGCAACAAATTTTCTTCGAAGGAAAATATGCAGATAAAGAAGTTGAGCGAACATTGAAATCGAATAAGCAATGGGGAGCGCGCGATCGTGCTTTTATTGCCGAAACGGTTTACGATTTAGTTCGTTGGAAACGTTTGGTTGAAGGGGCAATGAGCCGTCCGCTTTCTCCTGATACAATTTGGGAGTTTGTTGGAACTTGGTTTGCTTTAGATCCAGAGCAAACGTTACCAAAATGGGAAGAATTTCAAAAAATCTATCCAAAAGAAGTCTTGAAAAGACATCACAATTCGTCTAAAAATATTGCGGTTGCTGAATCGTATCCAGATTGGATGTTCGAGTTAGGAGAGAAGTCGTTGGGAAATCGTTGGTTAGATGAAGTGCATGCAATGAACTCGCAAGCACCAACAGTTTTACGTGTGAATTCCTTGAAAACAGACCGTAAAACATTACAAAAAGCGTTGAAGGAGCGTAGAATAAAAACGAAAGTTTTATCGAAATATCAAGATGCTTTAGAGCTAGAAGAGAAAACAAATATTTTTCGTACAGATGAATTTCAGAATGGTTGGTTCGAAGTTCAAGATGCAGGATCACAATTGATTGCGCCATATTTACGTGTTCAACCAGGAATGCGTGTGGTAGATGCTTGTGCTGGTGCAGGAGGAAAAACATTGCATTTAGCTGCTTTGATGGAAAACAAAGGGCAAATTATTGCAATGGATTTGTACGATTGGAAATTGAAAGAATTGAAACGTCGTGCAAAACGTAACAATGTGCAAAATGTACAAACAAAGGTGATTGAAGCAAAAACAATCAAGCGTATGGAGAATTCTGCTGATCGCTTATTGATTGATGCACCTTGTTCTGGAATGGGAGTTTTGAAACGTAATCCTGATGCAAAATGGAAATTAAGACCAGAATTTATTGACGAAATATTAGCAACACAAGAAAAAATATTAGCTGATTATTCTAAAATCATTAAAGTTGGTGGAATGATGGTTTATGCAACTTGTTCTATTTTACCACAAGAAAATGAGCAGCAAGTAGAAAAATTCTTGAAGAATAATCCAAATTATAAAATGGTTTCAGATAAAATGCATTATCCATCTCAAACTAATTATGATGGATTCTACATGGCTTTGATTGAAAGAATTTCTTAAGCTGTTAATTATTATAAGATACAAAAGACTAAGTGAAAGCTTGGTCTTTTTTTGTTACAATAATTATTTTATCTTAAATCTAACTCGTCTATTTTCAAAATTTTTCCAGTCAATACAATTTGCAGCAGGATTGCATTCTTTGTGTTTCAAGTCTGAAAAACCTTTAGCGGAAATTGAAAATCGATTTTTATTTAAGCCTTTTTCTATCAAATAATTCAACACAGCGTTTGCTCTTCGTTGTGATAAATCTATATTGTAAGATTCTGTTCCAACCGCATCTGTATGACCTTCGATAACAAAATGATGTGATGGATTTCGTTTCATAATTGCAACAACTTCATTCAATTTTGGATAATCAATAGCTCTGATTTCAGCTTTATCAAAATCAAATTCGACGGTTTCCATTAAATAATTTGAATAATCTTGAACATAATTTCCAATCTTTTTATCACTCAAATTGCTTTCTGGACAACCATTTCCAAAACGATTTCCTTTTATATACGGACATTCATCTTCGATATCCATCACGCCATCGCCATCTGTATCATAATCATTGTTGTAATTTTCTATATTTCCTTTCTGGATCAATAAATTATAAGGTGTTGAAATGTTAAATTCAGTTCCAATTTTCTCAATTTCTTTTCGATATCGTCCATCTTTTTTGCACATTTCACCGCAACGTTCCTCATCTTTTAAGAGATAATCAATTTTTTGTTTTGCCCAATAAAACTTAATTGCTTCGGTAAATTCACTTGGATTTGGTTGTTTGATTTCAAAATTTTGAGTGAAATTTTGGTTCGATTGATTACCAATAATTTCTATTTTTTTTGGATAACGACGATTACAATCGCGTGAAACAAAATTGACAGAATTTTGAGCTAAATACGTATTGAAATTCTTCGGAAACGTTTCGTTGAGGTTGATTTGGGATGATTGAACTTTAAGATGATAAATAGAAGAATTCAAAACAGCTTGCAGAAATTGTGTTATTTTCTGATTCAATTCTCTTGGTTCATTGACCGTAATCGGAAGCGTTCCTGTTGCTAAACTTATGAAATTCATCGCATGATAGTCCAATTCCTTTCCAATTCCTAATGTTATAAATTGAGTATCTTTTGCATAATTTCGGAGTGAATTGTAAACAGTTTCATTCAAATTCATCGCTCCATCAGAAATAATTGTAATGATTCGTTTATAATTTTTATCAAAAGGATTTTTCTGAATTTGCTCTATTGCTTCATCCAATAATTTTTCGCCAGTTCCACTCAAAGAATTAATTTTTTCTAAAGCTAAATTGATGTTTTCTTTCGTTGGAAATTGAGAAGAATTAAAAATTAATTCATTTTTCGTAGAATAAACCAACACATTAAATTTATCTGTTTCGTTTAGATTTGGAAGAAGTTGATTCATCAATTTTTTGGAAGTTTCAATTGGTTGATTCATCATAGAACCAGAAGCATCCAAAACGAACAAAAATTCTCGTGGAGCATTATATTTAGAAGGATTATTTGCAGGTTCAATTGTTCCTAAAATATAATCGCAACCATTTTCAGTAAACGTTTCAATTCCGGTTTGTAGTTCATTTTTTGTATAAGCATATTGAAGAGTTGGAATCTTTTTATCGGAATTTTTTGAAACATAATTTCGATCATTTTCCTTTGAAAACTTTAAATCAGAAACAATTTTTGAAATTGGAAAATTTCCAGAAAGATGAATGTTTGAATTTATGTTTTTCGGAAAACCATTCAATTGATTGTTCCAACGATGAATTTGCGTAAAAGATTCTGTTCGTTTAACGATAAATTCTGGAAACGAAACTTGATAATTCAAACTATTTTCTTCAACAATTTTCGAAACTTTTAGCTGAATTTTAATTATTGCATTCGCAGGAATTTTTCCTAAATCTAATTGTAAAACTTGATTGTTTTGTTGATTTTTAAAAATAGTTGAAGCGTCAATATTTTTCAACTCTTTTCGAATATCTACAATTGATTTGGATTGAATTTCAAAAATTTTATCATTTACAAAAGCTTTTAATTCGTATACATTTTGAGAAGCTTGATAAGGGTAAATAAATTTAGCCGAAATATTTTCCGAAGAATTGTTCTGAAAAGTAAAAATATGACTCAAATTTCCCAATAAATGATTAAAACTGTAGTTGTTTTCGAGAGAAATTGCTTCTATTTTTTCAAAATCTTCCTCATTTTTAAGTTCCAAATACGGAAAAATTTGCTGTGCACAACAAAATGTATTCAGTAGAATAAAAAAGATGGGAAAAAATAGATTTTTTGCGTTCAACGAATCAATTTTAAAAATTCAATGTAAAGATAATGAAAGAATTGATGTGTTTTCTATCATCAGTTATTGTAAAGTTTAATGTATATTTAATAAATTATCAAATCAGAAATAATTATTCAATCATATCTAAAAAAGATTGGTTTAATAATTGCATCGTTCAGATTTAACAAAAAAGTTAAGTAAATTTGCACTTTATTTTACATAAAAGATGAATTTTAATTTCACAGAAGTTGAAAGAGTAGAAAGTATTTCTGCAAAAGATTTTCAGAAATATTACGTTAAACCTCAAAAACCAGTTGTAGTAGAGCGAATTACAGAGGATTGGCCTGCGTACGAAAAGTGGAATTTTGAGTATATAAAACAAGTTGCTGGCGACAAGGTTGTCCCTTTATATAATAATGATCCGGTTGATTATACGAAGAAAGTAAATGAACCAGTTGCAAAGATGAAAATGTCTGGATATGTGGATTTGTTGCAAAGTGAACCGACAGATTTGCGTATATTTTTGTATAATTTGATGAGTCAAGTTCCGCAATTGCAACAAGATTATAAAATGCCAGATTTGGGTTTGAATCTTTTCAAATCGATGCCAATGTTATTTTTTGGAGGTGAAGGATCGAATGTTTTTATGCATTATGATATCGATTTAGCGAACATTTTGCATTTTCATTTTGCAGGAAAAAAACGTTGTATTATTGTTCCGCCAGAGGATTCGAAATACATGTACAAAATTCCGCATTCGGTAATTTGTAGAGAAGATATTGACTTTGATAATCCAGATTTTGATAAATGGCCAGCGCTGAAAAATATCAATCCTATGGTTGCTGATTTAAAACACGGAGAAATGCTTTATATGCCAGAAGGTTGGTGGCATTACATGAAATATTTGACGCCAGGTTTTTCGATGAGTTTGCGTTCGTTAGCGCATAAACCAAAGCATTTATCAGAAGCTATTTATAATGTTTTTTTGATGCGTACGTATGATAATATTATGCGAAAAATAAAAGGTCAGGCTTGGATTCTTGAAAAAAATGAGCGCGCAATTACACAAACAAATAAATTAATTGCGAAATAAAAATACAGTTTTTAGAAAAATTTTCTAAATGAAGGAATGTCTATCGAAAGATGTTCCTTTTTTTATTCTACTGTCCTAAAAACTTATAAATCAATAAATATTTGATTTTCATGTTTTAAAATTTCGATAGATATTTGCAGAATATTTTTCTGAATTTTTAGTAATATGATCATAAAAAAAGGAAATTTTTGGGCTTTATTGCCTTTAATCATTTTCATACTTGTCTATTTTTCGGCATCTATTTATCTAAACGATTTTTACTCCGTTCCAGCATTGGTTGTTTTCATGTTGGCGCTCGTAATTGCATTTGTTCAATTCCCTAAGGTTTCATTTCATACGAAAGCCGAGGCTTTTTGTAAGAATGCAGGTGAAGAAACCATTATGTTGATGATTTTAATTTTTCTTCTCGCTGGAGCGTTTGGAAGTTTAGGGTCTACAATTGGTGCTGTAGAATCAACAGTTAATTTATTCTTGAATTACCTTCCAGCTTCCTTTATTGTAGCAGGATTCTTTTTGTTGTCTTGCTTTATATCGACGGCTTTGGGCACATCGGTTGGAACAATTGTAACCGTTGCGCCGATTGCAGTACAAATGGATAAAATGATTCCAGGTTCTATGCCAATTTTGTTAGGAGCAGTGGTTGGTGGAGCAATGTTTGGCGATAATTTATCGTTTATTTCTGATACAACAATTGCTGCAACACGCACGCAAGAAGTTAGTATGAAATCTAAATTTAAAACTAATTTTCGAATAGTAGTTCCAGCAGCTATTGTTTCGACGATTATATATTTTTCACTTTCTCAACATTTTGACACAACCAATTTTCAAGGAAAACAGTTAGATTTTGACTTGATTTTAATCTTACCTTATCTATTAGTTTTTGGACTTGCAATGTCTGGAATTAATGTGATTTGGGCTTTAATTGTAGGAATTCTATCGTTTCTTGGAATTGGTTTGTTCTATTCAGGTGTTCCTTTACTAGACTTAGTTTCTTCTATTAATGAAGGTTTCAAAGGAATGTTTGAGTTGAGTATTATTTGTTTAATCATTGGCGGAATTGTAGGAATTATTCGTCTAAATGGTGGATTAGATTTTATCATTTATCATCTAACCAAAAATATCAAAACAAAACGTCAAGCTGAGATGAGTATTGCGTCGCTTACAGCTTTAGCAAATGCTTGTTTGGCAAATAACACGATTACTATTTTGATTTGTGGTAAAATAGCAAAAGACATTTCTGATCATCACGATTTAGAAGGTAGACGCGTGGCGAGTATTTTGGATACAGTTTCATGTTTTGTACAAGGGATTTTACCTTATGGAGCACAAGTTTTGGCAGCTGTTGCTGCTGCAAATACAATTTCAAGTGCAACAAAAGTTTCTTCTGTTGATGTATTATCTAACTTATATTATCCGTTTTTAACAGGAATTTGTACCCTTATTTTTATCTTATTTTTTCAGCCAAAATCATTTAAAAAATAGATTGATGTAGGATAATCATTCGTCGGATATTATTTTATAACTTTGTAGACTGAAATTTTTTAAGATGAAAAGAGTTGTCGTAGGACTTTCTGGAGGAGTAGATTCAAGTGTTACAGCCTATTTGCTAAAAGAGCAAGGTTATGATGTGATCGGATTATTTATGCGTAATTGGAACGATGCATCGGTAACGTTGGAAGATGAATGCCCATGGATAGAAGATAGTGCAGACGCTTTGTTGGTAGCTAAAAAATTAGATATTCCTTTTCAGGTAATTGATATGTCTGATTCGTACAAAGAACGTATTGTAGATTATATGTTCAATGAATACGAGCAAGGAAGAACACCAAATCCTGATGTGTTATGTAACCGAGAAATTAAGTTCGATTTGTTTTTGAAAACAGCTTTAGAACTAGGAGCAGATTACGTTGCAACAGGACATTATGCACGAAAAACTTCTACAATTGATGAAAATGGAAAAGAGATTTTTCAATTGTTAAAAGGTAATGATAACAATAAAGATCAATCGTATTTCTTGTGTCAATTGTCGCAAGATCAATTAAGCAAAGCATTATTCCCAATTGGAGATATAGAAAAACCAGAAGTAAGAAGAATTGCACAAGAGCAAGGCTTGGTTACAGCGAATAAGAAAGATTCGCAAGGTTTATGTTTTATTGGAAAAGTTAGTTTACCCGAATTTTTGCAACAACAATTAAAACCAAAAGAAGGTGTAATTGTAGAAATAGCCAAAGATTGGAACGGATATAAAAGAGAAATTCCAACTTTTGCAAATAAATATGAAGCATTAGATTTCGAAGCAAAAGGTTTCTCATATAAACAAGAAGACGGAGAAATTGTAGGTAAACATCAAGGTGCGCATTATTTCACTCGCGGTCAACGAAAAGGATTGGGAGTTGGAGGAAAAGTAGAACCTTTGTTTATTATTGATACAGATGTAGAGACAAATGTTATTTACACAGGTCAAGGTGCTGATCATTCAGGTTTGTTGAAGAAAGCATTGTTTATAAAAGAGGAAGAAGTACATTGGGTTCGCGAAGATTTAACTTTGAAAACCGATGAAACAATGGAAGTGATGGCGCGTATTCGTTACCGTCAACCTTTGCAAAAAGCAATTTTACACAAAGCTGAAAACGGAATGTATGTTGAATTTGAAAATCCTCAATCTGCGATTACAGAAGGTCAATTCTGTGCGTGGTATGTTGATGACGAACTTTTAGGTTCTGGTGTTATTAATAATTAAAAATATAAATATCATTATTATATTGAAACGCTCAAGATTTTCTTGAGCGTTTTTATGTTAATATTATTTTATTAAAAAACTTTTCCATCTGCTTTTGGTTGCTTTGGTAATCCATCTTGAAATCTCATCGAAGCATGTGTTCCATCACAAAAAGGCTTATTAGAAGATTGTCCACAACGGCAAATTGTTTGTCGATTTCGTACTTCGTAATATTCGCCATTCGCACTTTTTAGCGGAATTCCTCCCCATAATGCATAAGGACCACTTAAATCATTCGTAACATCTTCAATAATTCCAACAGAAGCTGAGGTGTTATCATCTTCGATTGGTTGATTATTTTCATCCCAAACAATCAATCGTCCAGAAGGACAATGATGCGCCATTTCAACACTCAAATCAACAGAGTTTTGTGTAGAATCTTGAACTTGGTTCCAAATACGTTTTCCATTGTCACAAAATCGAGCAAAAGCACATAATTTTTCGTCATCAGTGAGCGAAACAACAGGTCCTTCTATAACTTCTGCAGTTAATAATTCGGGATTGAAAGTTGCTTTTTCAGTTAAATCCACACCATTTTCTGTTGCTTTTTTATGCGAACCATCACAATAAGGTTTGTGCTGGGATAATCCACAACGACAAATATAAGTTGCATCTTTTGCTTCAAATTCTTCTCCTTCTTGGTAATTGATAGAAATTCCTTGCTGATTTGGAACGATAAATTGCTGAACAATTTTAGGTTTTCCGTGCAAGATATAAGGTCCATTTTCTGTGACTTCTACATAGATACCATCTGTATTTTGAGTTGTCCCGATTTGAATATTTAACTTATTTTGATTATCCATAATTGTAGATTTTAGATTGAAATTATCTACAATTTAAAAAGTATTTTAGTTAGAATGATTTTAAATTTTTATTGATAATTCGTTAAAATTTAATAGATAAACCTTGTTGTTTTTACATAAGATTTAGAATGTTTTGATTAATTTTAATTAAAATAATTAGCATGTCGACAATTCAACTCAAACATACAGAAACCAAACATCACGATGCTTTGTTATACAATTTGCCAGAAGACCAAATTCCTTTTACAGCCTTGCCTAGCGAGACTTTTGAGCGTTTGAAATTACGCGCAGATGGACATGCAAAACCAATTACAATTTTGTTAGATGAAGTGCCAATTGGTTTTTTTGTGTTAGATTATGGTGACGATAAATTGGAGATGACGAATAATACGAATTCGTTGTTGTTGCGTTCTTTATCGATAAATCCAGAATTTCAAGGAAAGGGTTACGGAAAAATTTCTATGAATTTGATGGATGATTTTGTAAAAGATAATTTTCCTACAATTGATGAATTGGTTTTAGCGGTTAATTTCAACAATAAATCAGCATATGATTTGTATCTAAAAGTCGGTTATATAGATGACGGTTCTCAACGTGAATGGTTCAATGGAATGCAACATTTGTTGAAGAAGAAAATTTAATTGTTAAACTCTTTCTTTCTCCCAAGCGACAACTTGCACACCTTCTGAATAATGCACTAAATCTGGTCTCGAATGGATATTTAAATCTTGAAGTTGGTAATCAATCGTTAAAAAATCTAATTCAAGTTGATTGATTTTCCATGGTAAATGTTGAATTTCATAACGAAACAATTGATTGTGATCTTCCAAATACAAACAATATCGTTCAGTCAAAAATAAATCCAATTCAGTTTTGTGTTTTACTTGCATTCCAACATGGAAATCCGTTAATAAAGAGAAATTTCGTTTGGGATGATTGGCTTGATAAGAATTTTCGGTTCTGTTGATATTTGATTTTTCGTATGGTAAACCTGATAATGATTTAGCTAAAATTGCAGAAAATAATTTTCCAGCTTCAATCGATAAAAAATAAACGCCAGGTTTTTCGTCTTTTGTCACATAGGTTCTCAAATTAATTTCGTCAAAATCAGAAATAGGAGAGAATGCAGGAAAAAAGCGAGGTCTAATTTTTTCCATCGTAAAAGCGACAAGCGAAACCCAAGCAGAATCATTTATTTCATCAATTTCTAGATTTTTTGGAACTAATTCTCTCAAAATTTTTTTGTCAATTTTGTAATGAAAAAATAAAGCTTTGTTCCATTCTTGATAATATTTCCACGATTTTGAAGGATATTGCCAAGCACGATGATTTGTTTCGGCTAAAATTTGTTTGATTGTATATTTCACTTAAAACCTTGTTAAACTTATGGTTGAAGGTACAAAATCTATTGCGAAATAAAGAAAATTGTAGTTACTTCGCATACCAATTTTTATCATATGAAAAACTTGTTTTATGTCTTCGTGATTAGTTTTTTAACGTCATGTGCAGCAATACATAATGTGCCAACTTCTCAGAATCCAAATAATTTTATTCAACCGAATACAACAAGTTCTTTTGTGGATCAAAACGGAAATTTTTATCCAGATAATTGGTTGAAATCATATGGTAAACCTCCTAAAAATGCAAGTCGTAGAGATTATTCGTTGATGAAAATTGCGACTGAAAGTAACTTCCAAAATCAATTAACTTCTTATGAAAGTTTGCGTTTGAAAAATATCGAAAAAAGAGTTAAAAATAAGAAACGTGTCATCATTTTTGTGCATGGAATTGACAATGATTATTTGTTTAGCCTAAAAAATTACAATAAAGCCAAAACTTATATGAATATTAATTCTTCGAATGATGAGGTAATTAATTTTTATTGGGATGGATTGGTAAACGAAAGTCTTTTTGGAGCAGCAAAAGTTTGGGTAAGTGCAACGACAAATAGCCAAATGGCGGGCGTTTTTGGACTTCGTAGAATTTTGAATGTCATTCATAACAAAGATGTTTATTTGATTTCGCATAGTCGTGGTGCATCGGTTGTTTTGAGTTCACTTGTGAATCCTTCGTTGCGTGAAAGTGAGATAAAACGTGCTGAAAATGCGCATCATGTCGATTTTACGAATGCAGAAACGTTGTTAGAAAATAATAATAAAATTTACAGTATTATGTTGGCGCCTGCAATTGGAAAAGTTGATTTTACGTTGGATAATAATCAATTAAAAACCTTTACACCTCAGTTAAAACGCATGCATATCACGATAAATGACACGGATTATGTGTTAGGAAAAGGGAAGATCGGGTTTTTATCACGAAGTTTGATTGCGACAGATTTTGGTTACAAAAAAGATTTGTTTGATGAACTTTCTAAAAATTATACGTTTTTAGAAGAAACTGATTTTTCAGGACAAAATTCACACGAATTTAGAGAATATATTACTAATCCGAAGTTTATTACTATTCTGAAAGAATTCAAGTTAGCGAAATAAAACGAAATACGAACTTCGAATCTCGCACTTCGAGATTCGCAAAATCATTTCTTAAATTCAATTACTTCTAAATTCTCGATTCTTCCTTTATTTAATTCAAAACGTAACATCGTACGAACTTTCTGAAAACCGTGTTTACCAACAGCGCCTGGATTCATATGAATTAAACCCAATTGTTTATCAGGCATCACTTTTAGAATGTGTGAATGTCCACAAATAAATAATTTCGGAGGATTTTCTGTGATTTCTTTTCGAATTGCAGGATTATATTTTCCTGGATAACCACCAATATGCGTAATCCAAACATCAACATCTTCCAACGAAAATCTGTTGTTGAGCGGGAATTCTGCGCGCGCTTTATTATCATCAATATTTCCATAAACAGCACGCAAAGGTTTTATTTCAGCCAATTTATCGGTTACAGAAATATCGCCAATATCTCCAGCATGCCAAATTTCGTCTGCTTGTTGTGCATATTCCAAAATTCTATCGTCGATATAAGAATGCGTGTCCGAAAGTAAAAGAATTTTCTTCAAAAGGTTGTATTTTTGTTGCTCAAATTTACAACAATTGCGATATTTTTTAGAATTAGCATACAACGGGAAAAATTATTTTGGTTATCAAATTCAACCCAATCAAATTTCGGTTCAAGAAGTTATTGAAGATAGATTGTCTAAAATCTTAAGAAAAGAAATTTCGATTGTCGGTGCAGGGCGCACAGATTCTGGTGTTCATGCGAAAAAGATGTTTATTCATTTTGATTATGAAGATGAATTATCGATTGATTTAATCAAAAAATTAAATTCTTTTTTACCAAAAGACATCGCTGCTTATCGTTTATTTTTGATGGATGATGAAGCGCATGCGCGTTTTGATGCGACTTCGCGTTCGTACAATTATTTTATTTCACCTTTCAAAGATCCTTTTGCGTTTGATAGCGCTTGGATTTTTAATAGAGAATTGAATATTGAAAAAATGAATGAAGCAGCAAAATTGTTAATTAAGCAAGGAGATTTCGGAAGTTTTGCTAAATTACATACCGATGTGAAAACAAATATTTGCGATGTAAGAGAGGCGTTTTGGCGCAAAAATGAAAACGGACAATTGATTTTTCAAATCACTGCCGATCGTTTTTTGCGAAATATGGTGCGCGCAATTGTTGGAACATTGGTTGAGGTTGGATTAGGAAGAATTTCTATCCACGATTTTGAAGAAATTATTGAACAAAAACAACGTTCATCGGCAGGAGCTTCGGCTCCAGCGCAAGGATTATATTTGGTAGATGTTCAATATCCAAAAGAATTATTTAAAAATGAGTTCAAATAACGAAAATACATCGTTTGATTTTAATGGATTAAAACGTGTTTTACAAATCGGGGCGCAAAGCAAAGTGATGTTTTGGTCGGTGGTTTTTGTAGCAGTTTTTAGTGCGTGTTTTTCTGTATATCGTCCGTATTTAACGGGAAATATCATCGATGATTATATTCAGACAAAAGATTTACCAGGACTTCAAATGCAAATCGTGAAACTATCTTTGGTATTAGTTTTCGAAGGTATTTTGTCCTTTTTTATGGTTTATTTAGCGAATGTTGTTGCACAGCGAGTTATCCGTTTGTTGCGCGTTCGTTTGTATAATCATTTGATCAAATTCAAGCTTGGTTATTTTGATAAAACGCCAAATGGAGTTTTGGTAACGCGTTCAGTTTCTGATATTGAAACGATTGCTGAGGTTTTCAATGACGGAATTTTAGTGATGTTAGGCGATGTATTGAAAATCGTTTTCATCGTTTTTGTGATGTATTGGATGAACTGGGTTTTGGCAACGGTTGTGATTGTGATTCTTCCGTTGATGATGATTATTACACGATTATTCCAAAAAGCATTGAAAAATGTTTACCAAGAAGAGCGTACAATTGTGGCGAAATTGAATACGTTTGTGCAAGAACGATTAACAGGAATGAATATTATTCAGGTTTTTAATCGTCAGCAAGCGGAATATGATAAATTCGTTTCGATTAATAATGATTTAAAGAAAAACTATCTTAAAACAGTTTTCTATTTTTCATTAATGTTTCCTGTTGTCGATATTATTTCGGCTTTAGCGACGGGAAGTTTGATTTGGTTTGGAGGACTTAGAACAGCTGTTTATGGAGATGTTTCTGTTGGAGATTTGATTGCTTTTACACAATATGTTACGTTGTTAACTGCGCCAATGCGTGCAATTGCAGAGCGTTTCAATACCATTCAGCGTGGTTTGGTAGGAGCAGATCGTGTGTTCAAAATTATTGATGATGATCAAACTTTACCAGATAATGGAACAATAAAATTGGATCATGTAAAAGGTAAAATCGATTTTGAAAATGTGAAGTTTTCTTATGTTCCGAATAATTTAGTATTGAAAGGAATTTCTTTTTCGACAAAACCAGGTGAAAAAATTGCAATTGTAGGTGCCACAGGTGCAGGAAAATCTACTATAATTAATTTATTGAGTCGTTTTTATGACATAGATTCTGGAACAATTAAAATAGATGATGTAAATATTCATGATATGGAATTGAAGAATTTACGTCAACACGTTGCGGTTGTTTTGCAAGATGTTTTCTTGTTTAATACAACGATTTATGACAATATTGTTCTAGGTAATAAAGATATTTCGTTGGAAGAAGTCCAAAATGCTGCGAAAATTATTGGAATTGATAATTTTATCATGTCATTACCAAAAGGCTATTACAGTGAGGTAAGCGAGCGTGGTTCGACACTTTCTGTAGGTCAACGTCAATTGATTTCATTTTTGAGAGCATATATTTATAATCCAGAGATTTTGGTGTTGGACGAGGCAACGTCTTCTATTGATACAGAGTCGGAAGAATTGATACAAAAAGCGACTGATAAGCTAACGCAAGACAGAACTTCTATTATTATTGCGCATCGTTTGGCGACGATTCAAAATGCAGATAAAATTATTGTGATGGATAATGGAATGATTGTTGAGCAAGGTACACATAGCGAATTGTTGGCTCAGAAAGGTTATTATGCCAATTTATATGAAGTCCAATTCTCGAAAGAAAATTAAAAATTTAACAGAAATAAATCGTTAGATTTGTTTAACTTGAACAATCAATAATATTAACTTTAAAACTCTAATTAAAAATGAAAAAATTATTTTTAGCTGCTGCAGTATTAGGTGTAGTTTCTTTATCTTCTTGTAAATCTGAAAAAGAAAAAGTAGATGCAAAAGTAGAAAACACACAAGAAAATGTAGCGAATACAGTAGAAGACCAAGTAGAAGCTGGTAAAGAGACAATGGATAAAGTTGCTGATGTAGCAAAAGATTTACCAACTTTCTCTGATCCAAAAATTACTGAATTTGTTGGAAAATACAACAAATGGGCTGCTGACATGAAATTAGCTGCAACTGCTGGTGATGCAAATAAATTAGCTGAATTGACAAAACAATCAGTAGATTTTCAAAAAGAATTACAAGGTTTTACTCAAACTTTGAAACCAGAAGATGCTAAAAAATTACAAGATTGGACAGCTGAAATTCAGAAACAATTAAACAAATAATTAAATTTATATTTAATGATAAGCTCGAATTTCTTCGAGCTTTTTTTATGGATTAAATTATGATTTATGATATAGATTGATAATATAATAATGTATATCTTTATCACAAAAATTTATAGATATCAATTTTTATATATGACATTAGTACAATTACAATATGTGCTGGCAGTGGCTGAGCATAAGAACTTTACAATTGCTGCTGATAAATCCTTTGTAACTCAACCAACATTGAGTATGCAGATTCAGAAATTGGAAAAAGAATTGAATATTGATATTTTCGATAGAACATCGCATCCAATCAAAATCACTCAAATTGGAGAGAAAATTGTTGCGCAAGCAAAAACAATTTTAATGGAAGCTAACCGAATGAAACACTTGGTAAACGAAGAAAAAGGTTTATTAGAAGGTGATTTCATTATTGGTGTTATTCCTACTGTTTTACCTTCTTTGGTACCTTTATTTTATAAAACATTTCAGAAAAATAATCCGAAATCAAATCTTATTATCAAAGAATTGCAAACGGATAAAATTATAAAAGGAATAAAAGATGGTTCGTTGGATTTTGGAATTGTGGTTTCGCCACTTTTCGAGGATCAAATTATCGAAAAACCGCTTTATTATGAGCCATTGGTAGCTTATGTACCAAACGGGCATCGCTTATCTGACAAAGATAAAATCAATGAAGATGATTTAAACACTTCTGATTTATTAATCTTGCAAGAAGGACATTGTTTCAGAAATAATGTGTTGGCTTTATGTGATACTTCTAATCTGAAAAATCGTCCGATTAAGTTAGATTCAGGAAGTTTTGAAGCTTTAGTTAAATTAGCAAATGATGGCTATGGAATGACTTTGTTGCCTGCTTTGGTTGCAGATGATTTGCCACAAGAATATAAGAAATTTGTCAAAAACTTTGAGTCGCCAGTTCCAACGCGTGAAGTTTCGTTGATTTTTCATCAATCTCAATTGAGAGATTCTTTCGAAAAAGAATTAATCAATACAATTCAAAGTATTTTGAGAGGAAAAATATTCTTAGAAAAAGATCAAAAATTAGATTCGAATATGGTTTCTTTACCAAAAAAATAAAAACAAAAAACGACTCAAAATTAAATTTTGAGTCGTTTTTTTTTATGTCTTTTAATTTCCTTTATGGAACTATTGTAGTAAATAAATACGTGGCAAAAAGTGTTAATAAAACAATTCCTTGCTGAATATTTGTTCGACCAGAATTTAATGATAAATAAACGGTGAACAAGGATAACACTAATAAGATAGATGATTTTGCGTCGATTCCTAATGTAACTTCCAATCCTGTGAAATAACAAACAATTGCTACGGCAGGGATCGTTAATCCAATTGAAGCTAATGCAGAACCTAAAGCCAAGTTAAGACTTGTTTGTAAACGGTCTTGTTTTGCGGCTTTATATGCGGCTAAACCTTCTGGTAATAAGATAACTCCGGCAATTATAATTCCCACCAATGATTTTGGAGCGCCTAAATCCATCACAATTGTTTCGATGGTTGGCGATAATTTTTTTGATAACAAAACAACTGCACACAAAGCAACTAATAATAAAACCAAACTAGAAATTGTTGTAAGTAAATTTGGTTTTTCGACATGCAATTCTGATGTCACATTATCTTTGCTACTTTGTGGTAAGAAATAATCACGGTGACGAATGGTTTGGACAGAAATAAATCCGCCATATAAAATCAACGAAATAATTGCGACAAAAATTAATTGACTTGTCGAAAATTCTCCTCCTTTTTCTGAAGTTAAAAAATTAGGTAAAACTAAGGTTAATATAGATATTGCAACTAAAGTAATTAAAGCAGTTGAAACACCTTGTTTGATGAAATTTTGTTCTCTATAACGAACTCCTCCAGCCAATAAACAGATTCCGATAATTCCGGTAAGAATGATCATTACAGCAGCAAAAACGGTATCTCTTGCCAAAACAGAAGGGAAGCCGGTAGGTTCGGACATCATTAATGAAACAATTAGCGAAACTTCTATAACTGTAATAGCTAAAGCCAATATAATGGTTCCGAAAGGCTCTCCAACTTTATGCGCTACAACTTCTGCGTGATGTACAGCTGATAAAACGGCTGAAATTAAAATGATTCCTAAGACTCCAGAAAACCACATCTGACCTTTAAATCCTTCGGCTATAGTTAGTGAAAATATGGCAAGAATGGGACAGATGATTGTCCAATATGGTAAAGCTAAATTGAATTTTTTTGAAAGAAAATTATCTACATGCATTAATTATGAGGTTTTGGATTTTCACAAATTTAATAAATAATATTGATAATTATTATGTATAATTATCATAAATAGTAATAATTATAACATTTAATTATCATAAATATTAATAGTTATTTCAATAATTGAGTAAAAATAAACTTTTTAACTAATGATTATCATACCTCTACTATCAATAAACGATTAAATTTGCAAAATGTTAAACGTATCTGACGAAAAGTTAAAAAAATGGTTTAGCACATCATGTGTGTGGGAAACGATAAGTTGTACGCTCTTATTTTTGGTCGCAATGCCAATAAAATATCAATTCGATTATGTGTTGCCAATGCCATTTGCTGGTTGTTTTCACGGTTTTTGGTTTACAGCTTACTTGATTTTACTTTTTAGAGTTAGAAGAATATATAAATGGGACGACGAAGACTTTATCATTTATGTGATGTACGCATTTATTCCGTTTGCAACTTTAGCGGTACATAAAGTAATAAAAGAGGATAAAAATAATAGATAAATTAAAAAACGGTTTCTTTTTGAAACCGTTTTTTAATACCCATATATTTTGCGCCATTTAGCTACAGTGTTTCGACTGATTTTAAATTTATCAGCAGTATACGTATTGGTATAATTATTTTTTTGCTGAAATTTTAAAATTTCTAGAACAGAATTCAAATCATAAGATTTATGCTTTTGATTTTCGGCTGTTTTGTTAGCATTTAAGATTTCTGAAACTTTTATAACATCCAAGACATTCATATTCTTTTTTAACAATTTTTTTGTCTGTTCAGTTTTTTCAGGGAAATTACGTTTGATAATGTCTTGATAGATTTTTTGGTAGTTTGGTTTTTCCATAATGAGTAAGATTTAATTTTGTGGTAGGTATTTTTTTATCCAATTATGAATGGTATTTTTAGGGATATTGTATTCATTCGAAATTTCTTGAATTTTCTTTTTTTCTTCAGTGTATAAATTCAATACAAAATCTATAATCTCTTTTGTATACACACTTTTGCGATAATTTGGTAAAACAGAGCTTTTAGGGGATGTTGAAGTTGCGGCGTTTTTTCCAACAGGAGCAAATAAAATAATGTGCTGCGTATAAATTCTAAAAAAATCATATTCCAACAACTTCGACCATTTTAATAAATCGTCTGTTTGTATACTTTTACTTAAATATTGAGCATTAATTTCTTTTTCAGAATAAGTTTTGAAGAAACTTTTGATACGGGATATATCAATTCCAAGTTCGTCGACTCTTTTTTTGATTAAAGAGCCTATGTGAATATCTTTCATAGGTAAGTAGGTTTTGAGTAATTGTAAATATAGTAAAACGAAATCAGTATTCCTATTAATTTTATCAAAAATAGAATGATTTTATGTACAAAAAGATCGTTTCGTTATATAGAATTTATTTTATAAATTTATGCGACTAAATTAAGTATAATGATTATTCAACCAAGAACAAGAGGTTTTATTTGCATTACGACTCATCCTGAGGGAACTGCAAAAAATGTTCACAATCAAATTGAGTACGTAAAATCAAAAAATATTTCAGCCGAAGGACCAAAAAAAGTATTGGTAATTGGAGCTTCGACAGGTTTTGGTCTGTCATCTCGTATTACAGCTGCTTTCGGATATAATGCTGCAACAATAGGTGTTTTCTTCGAAAAGCCTGCTGCGCCAAGAAAACCGGGGACTGCAGGTTGGTACAACACAGCTGCTTTTGAAAAAGAAGCGCAAGAAGCTGGTTTGTATGCAAAAAGTATTAATGGAGATGCTTTTTCTGATGAGATTAAACAACAAACGATTGATTTAATCAAACAAGATTTAGGTCAAGTAGATTTAGTGGTTTACAGTTTAGCTTCGCCACGTCGTACACACCCAAAAACAGGTGTTGCGTATTCATCAGTTCTTAAACCAATTGGAGAGCCATTTACAAATAAAACAGTAGATTTTCATACAGCAGAAGTAACAGATATTACAATTGATCCGATTGAATCTCAAGAAGAAATTGATAATACAATTGCTGTAATGGGAGGTGAAGATTGGAAATTTTGGATGGAAGATTTGAAAGCTGCTGGTGTTTTAGCTGAAGGTGTAAAAACTGTTGCTTATTCTTACATCGGGCCAGAATTGACTCATAGAATCTACAAAGATGGATCGATTGGTATGGCTAAAAATGATTTAGAAAAAACGGTTCCAGTTATCAACGAACTATTGTCAGATTTGAATGGTGTTTCTTACGTTTCTGTAAACAAAGCTTTGGTAACACAATCGAGTTCTGCGATTCCAGTTGTACCATTATATATTTCGTTATTGTACAAAGTAATGAAAGCAAAAGGAATTCATGAAGGTACAATAGAGCAAATGCAACGTTTGTTTGCAGAGCGTTTGTATACTGCAAACGGAGAAGTTCCTTTGGACGAAAATGGACGTATTCGTATCGATGATTTGGAAATGCGCGAAGATGTACAAAAAGAAGTAGATGATTTGTGGAAAATTGTAACTTCTGAGAACATCAAAGAAATTTCTGATATCAAAGGTTATCATGATGAATTCTTACAGTTGTTTGGATTTAGTTTTGATGAAATCGATTATGATGCTGATACAAACGAATTGGTTTCAGTTCCAAGTATTGCAGAATAAGAAGATCGTTTCAATAAAATAATACAAAACCTCGAAAATTATTTTCGAGGTTTTTTTTTGTCTCAATAAAATAAGTGAAAAATAATTTTATTCGTATTTATTCGATTTATTGAATTTTGTTTTGTTAAAAATATGAATCAATTTTTATGAATAATTTAAAAATATGGTTTAATAATAGTTTTAAATTGTATTATTATTAAATTTTAAGTTTTCTTTTAGAAATATATCCAAAAAATATGAAATTTATTTTTCAAATCTGAAAAATATATCCGAAACACTTTACATTTCATCAAGTTTTAACACATGTATTTTTATGTCAATTTGGAAAATTAAACCATTAGCGAAGCTAATAGAAGATTCGCAAGAAACGGAAGGTGGTTTAAAAAGATCTCTATCTTCTGGAGCCTTAGTTGCTTTGGGTATTGGCGCTATTATTGGTGCCGGATTATTTAGTTTAACAGGTATTGCAGCAGCAGATCACGCTGGTCCAGCAGTTACTTTATCCTTTGTTTTAGCCGCAGTTGGTTGTGCTTTTGCAGGACTTTGTTATGCCGAATTTGCTTCGATGATTCCAGTTGCGGGAAGTGCTTACACGTATTCTTACGCAACAATGGGCGAATTTATTGCTTGGATTATTGGTTGGGATTTGGTGTTAGAGTATGCATTGGCAGCAGCAACCGTAAGTGTGAGTTGGTCGGCATATGTTGATAAATTTTTGCAAGGAATTAACATTCATTTACCTCAAGAATTATTGCATGCTCCAGCTGATGGCGGAATGATAAATTTACCTGCAATCTTTATTGTGTGTTTATTATCATTAGTATTAATCAGAGGGACAAAAGAATCTGCGATTATTAATAATATTCTTGTTATTTTAAAGGTAAGTGTAGTAATTGTTTTTATTGTTTTAGGTTGGAGTCATATTAACCCTGAAAATCATATACCATTTATTCCTAAAAATATTCCAGGAACACAATTCGGAGGAATGCCAGGTATTGCAGCTGGTGCAGCAGTTGTTTTCTTTGCCTTTGTTGGTTTTGATGCGGTTTCTACAGCAGCACAGGAGGCTAAAAATCCACAAAAAGGAATGCCAATTGGTATCTTAGGATCGTTGGTGATTTGTACCATTTTATACGTATTATTTTCGTGGGTAATGACAGGTTTAGTACCATACGAAATCTTTAAAGGAGATGCTTCACCAGCAGCGACAGCATTTGCGGTAACAGGATATACATTTTTGCAAAGTGTATTGATTTTAGCAATTATCGCAGGATATACATCGGTTATATTAGTGATGTTATTAGGGCAAAGTCGCGTATTTTATAGCATGAGTAATGACGGATTGTTACCTTCTTTCTTTTCAGATGTTCACAAAAAATTTCATACACCTTGGAAAACCAATTTATTCTTTTTGGTTTTTGTTAGCATTTTTGCAGGTTTTGTACCAATCAAAGATTTAGGTCATATGGTAAGTATTGGAACTTTATTTGCTTTTACTTTAGTTTGTATTGGAATTATTGTGATGCGTAGAAAAATGCCAAATGCTGAGCGTAAGTTTAAAGTTCCATTTGTTCCTCTAGTTCCAATTTTAGGAATTATTGTTTGTGTTTATTTAATGACATCTTTGACAATGGAAAGTTGGTGGAGACTTTTGATTTGGTTAGTAATCGGAATTTGTATTTACTTTTTCTACGGAAAACAACATAGTAAGGTTGATGATTAGGAAATCATCATTTTGAGTTTTTTAGAAATCCTTTGTCTTTTTAGATGAAGGATTTTTTGTGTTGATGTAAAACAAAAAAAGCTTGAACAAATGTTCAAGCTTTCAGCGGGCTGAAAGGTACTTCAGTCGAACATTTGATGTCGTTTTTGACGTTTTTAAATAAACTTTGATTTTCAGATTTTCAAAAAAAATATTCTATAAAATAGAATGAAGAAAATGATATGATTCAAGAATAAATAAAAAATGGTACTCTTTGTATTTCAAAGGTACCATTTGTCATTGTGAGCTATAAAGATACCTCCGTCGGATTCTTAATTTTGTTATTGGGTAATTGTAAAAAGATCAATCCCCCACAATGCCAATCACAAAAGTATCGATAAAGTCTTTTATTTTATTTAAAATACGATCACCCGTTTCTTTAAATTTCAAAACACTTGGCTTACCATCTTTTCGAAGACTTAAAAGCTCATCACGTAGTGGCTCTCGTTCGGTAAAGAGATAGTTTTCAATTAGTTTTTCAGTTTTTTCGAAATATAAATTTTCATCATTCACCAATTCTTGCATAGCCTTTTCTTGTTCGATATTCCAGAATTTTTCAAACTCTTCTGGAATACTATCTGAATCTTCAATGTGAGGTAAACTTTCCTGAATAAACTTTTCAATCAATTCTCTTTTACTCCTCAAAGAAACTTCAGTATTCAACAAATTAAAAATATCTTTTTCGATACTTTCCTTGTCTTTTGCACCGTGTTTCGAACTAAATTTTATAAGCAATTGCAAGATATAGGTAACATTAATCGTATCACGACGTATCAATTCCAATTCGAAATCGATATCATTAAGAATCGAAGTTTTTTGAACGTCCGTTTTTAGATTGATTGAATCTTTTAAATCTTGATATTTACTACTATATCCGTTGAAAAGGTCTTGATTTAAAGCTAAATCATCCCAAGTAAATTCGGAATAATGCCCCATCTTTTTCAATAAGCGCATTAAATCTCTAAATGACTTAATAAACTCTAATTGTTCTTCTTCGCTGTACAATTTATCTACGGAATTCACTTTTGGCGCAATGCTCATAAGCTTGCCAACAGCCATGTTAAATTGTTCGACATACTTCTCATATGGTTCCACAATAATTTCGGCAACGGCTTCTTTATTACTGAATAATGCAATGGCTTCGTCTGTCTTATCTTTCAAGTTTCGGAAACAAACAATATTTCCTTGCGTTTTATTTTTATCCAAAATACGATTGGTACGGCTAAAAGCTTGAATCAAACCATGAAATTGCAAATTTTTATCAACATACAACGTGTTCAAATTTTTACTATCATACCCCGTCAAAAACATATTGGCAACCAATAAAATATCGGCTTCTGGTTTGGGATGTTTTGACTTTTTTGCAACTGCATTGTAATAATTATAAAAACCTTCGGTGTCTTTTATGCTCTGTTTCTCTCCAAATAATTCATTGAAATCTTCTACATATTTTTCCAACAATTCCCTACGATGCGGAATAACACGTGTTCCATATTCTGCTTGTGGTTCTGCAGCAACATTGAGTTGTACTGCAACGCGCTCTTCCATTTCTTCCTCATTCTGAGCGTAACTAAAAATCGTAGTCACTTTCAAATTATGTTCGCCATTTAGCTTTTTACGCTTGAAAATTTCATAGTATTGAATAACCGAATCAATATCCTGCACACACATCATCGCACAAAAATTTCTACTTTGCGTCTTCTGATCGTGATATTGAATAATGTAATCAACAATAGCTTCTTTGCGTTCGGGAGCTTCGTAAACTTCGGTTTCGTTGATTTGCTCTACTTTCAAATCGACAATATGCTTTTTCTGCTTGAAAGTTTGAACATATTCCACTGAAAACTTCAATACATTTTCGTCTCGAATGGCATCTGTAATCACATATTTGTGCAAGCATTTTCCAAATAAACTTGCTGTGGTTTTCATGCCATCGGAATTCTTTTCAAGAATAGGCGTTCCCGTAAATCCAAACAACTGAATATTTCTAAAATAACCAACGATATTTTTATGTGTATCACCAAATTGCGAACGATGGCATTCATCAAAAATAAAAACCATTCTTTCATCCTGAATCGGCTTCATTTTCGAAATGTTTCTACCCGAAATTGCATTATTTAATTTCTGAATCGTTGTAACAATAATGCGAACATTGGGGTCTTTGAATTTTTGAATAAGATCATCCGTATTCGTCGCAGAACTTACTGAGCCTTTGCTAAATGTGTCGTATTCACGATTGGTTTGATAATCCAAATCTTTTCTATCCACCACAAAAACCACTTTTTTAATGGCTGGAATGTTAGACAAAATCTGACTAGCTTTAAAACTAGTCAATGTTTTACCACTTCCTGTCGTATGCCAGATATAACCGTTCTTTTCGATATTGTAACCGTTCAGAATTTCGTTTTCTTTTACCTTTTTAATGATACTTTCAACCGCATAATATTGGTACGGACGAAGCACCATTAAGGCTTTCGCAGTTTCATTAAGAACAATATACTTGCAAATCATTTTACTTACATGACAAGGCTCCAAAAACGTATCGGCAAATTCTGTAATAAGATTATTTAATGGATTATTCTGCTCATCTGTCCAATGAAAAGTCTGCAAAAATTCTTGTGGATGAGAACCAAAGTTGCTGAAATATTTGGTGTTCACGCCATTGCTTATAATAAACAATTGCACAAAGTGAAACAATCCTTTTCCCGCACCAAAACTGTGTTTTTGATAACGGTTAATTTGGTTAAACGCTTCTTTCATTTCCAAACCGCGTCGTTTCAATTCAATTTGCACCAGAGGCAAGCCGTTAATTAATAAAGTAACATCGTAACGATTTTCGTATTTTCCATCTTGTGTAATTTGATTGGTAACTTGATATTCATTTTGGCACCAATGCTCAACATTTAGAAATTCAAAATACAAATTATCGCCATTATCACGGATAATATGATGTTTCTTTTCTCGTAATGTTTTCGCTTTTTCAAACACAGAACCTTTAGTAAGAATGTTCAATACCTTTTCAAATTCACTGCCCGAAAATTGGATATGATTATGTTTCTCTAACTGTGATTTCAAATTTGACTCTAAAGCTTTTTCATCTTTAATGCTCACATATTTATATCCCAATTTTTGTAATTGTGAGACAAATTGTTCTTCTAATATTTGCTCGGATTGTTTGCTCAAAATAATTATGAATTAAGAGTTTATTTGGTTCTTTTAGTATATAGACAAATCTAATAAATAATCTCCTAATTCATAATCTAAAATTTATTTAAGTGCTTTGGACATTTGCTCAATTGCTTTTTTCTTTTGCTCTAAATTCGGATGAACATAAAGATTCAAAGTCGTACTGATGTTGGAGTGTCCAAGCAGCACACTTACTGTTTTATAATCGCAATTACTTTCAATGCAACGTGTAGCAAAACTATGTCGCAATCCGTGAAATTTCATTTCGGGAATCTCTAAATAACTCATCAGGTTTTTATAAAAACTTCGGTAAGTTCTAGGCTCTGTAGGTTTAGCATCGTTTGTTAGAACGAAAAAAGAAGGATTGACTATCTTTTTAATAGGTTTGATTAGCCTAATTAAATCTTTGTTCATAGGAATTTCACGGATGGAATTTTTTGTTTTAGGTGTGTCCAAAAGCAATTCTGTTTTTCGAACACCATCTTCAATCACATAAATTCGCTGTATGGTTCTATTCACATTAATAATCCCATTGTCTGTATCAATATCGTCCCAAGTAAGGGCACAAACTTCCCCAATGCGCATTCCTGAGCATAAACACATCAAAACGCCCAAATTTCGAAAAGTGAAATGCTCTTGAATGTGGTTCATGATTTTTTTCTGATGCGTTCTCGAAAGCACTTCCACGTGTTGGTTTTCACGTACTGTCGGATATTGAATTTCAAAAGCATCGTAAGCAATCCATTTGTTCTTTGCACCAAATTTCAGCACCATTTTAAAAACAATCAGAATGTCTTTAATCGTTTTCTGACTAAGCCCTGCTTCTAATTTTTTTAAAACAAAATTTTGTACATCCGCTTCTTCTACTTCATAATTTTCACCAAAAATTGGCAACAAATGATTTTCTAATAACAATACATACGCTGAATAGGTTGATTTCTTTACATAGTTCTTTTTGTCTGTTTTCCAAAGGGCCACAATTTCCTTAAAGTTTTTTTTGTCCATCTTTTATAATTTAATTAACAAAGGAAAACATTTAGAGATTGAAGATTGTTAATCTTTCAGATTTGAGATACAAAATGTTCCAAATTTGAGATTTCCTGAGTTTGAGGGAGAGTGGGAAACTAAGAAGTTGGGAGAGATTGCTACGTTTTCAAAGGGAAAGGGAATTTCTAAAAGTGATATAGAGGAAAATGGAATTATTGAATGTATAAGATATGGTGAACTCTATACGCATTACAGAGAAGTAATCAACGAGATAAAATCCAAGACTAATGTAAATCCATCAACTTTAGTCTTAAGTGAAAAGAATGACGTCATAATTCCTGCTTCTGGCGAAACAACAATCGATATTGCGACAGCTTCCTGTGTCTTGAAATCGGGCATTGCACTAGGTGGTGATTTGAATATTATTAAGACTAATAATAATGGAATCTTTTTGTCTTATTATCTAAACAGTAAAAAGAAAATGGAAATAGCTAATCTGGCGCAAGGTATTTCCGTAGTACATTTATATTCAAGTCAATTATCTTCACTTTCTTTGGCAATACCTAAACTTAATGAACAGAATAAGATTTCTTCTTTTTTGGCTTTATTGGACAAGAGAATCCAAACCCAAAGCAAAATAAT
>NZ_DKHL01000043.1:0-106181 GCF_002453775.1 Empedobacter sp. UBA6745 | reverse complement strand
GATTTTTTTATTTAACAAACTCCCAAGCTCTAATTTCAGCCCAAGAATGTTTATTGTTTTCTAAAGGGAAGCCACAATGTCCACCGTATTTTGGCATTTCAAATGTGCAGAATTTATGGTTTTTAAAACGTTCGATAGGATAACAATCATTTCCTAAAAAAGGATCATTAGCAGCGTTAACAATCAAACACGATGTTTTGATATAATCTAAAACAGTTGCAGGAGAAGCTTTATGATAATAATCTTCTTTGGAAGAATAGCCATGTAAAGCTGCTGTAAAATATTCGTCTACTTCATCAAAAGTTTTGATTTTATCAATCATTTTTTCATTCAGAACTCCTGGAAATTGTTTAGCTTTTACTTTAAATTTTGGAACTAAAGTGCGTTTGAAATTTTTAAAGTAAACAGTATTCGGAAATATCTTTAATGTATCAGCACAAGATTTCAGAGAAATAGGTGCAGAAAATACAACACCACATTTTATCTTATTCGAAACTTCATAACTTCCAAGATAATTCAAAATCAAAGCGCCACCCATCGAATAGCCAATCAAATAAACTTCTTGATAATTTTCTTTCAACGCTTTTTCTACAACTCTGTGTACATCATCAATTGATCCATGATGATACAAACGACAAGTGTCATTCATTTCACCTCCACAAGAGCGATGATTCCAAGCTAGAATATTAAATCCTTTATCATAAAAATAATCTGAACACGAATTAAGATACGTTCGTTTCGAATCGCCTTCTAATCCGTGAAAAAGTATAACTAATTTGTCTTTATTTTCTTGAAATCGCCAATCCAAATTCAGAAAATCACCATCATCAGTTTCCATTTTTTCTCTAGTGTAATCTGGAACAGAATATTTCTTGAATTTCGCTGGAATAATGGTAGAAAGATGTGCATTTCTGTTGATAAAATTAGGTGTAAGGTAAGTAGAATGTTCGATGTAAGGCATTTAAAATATTTTTACGTCAACTAAAAAATCCTTTTTAATTTCTTCATTTATATTAGTTAAAATCTTCGATTTTCCCATCAATAATTCTTGTCGCATTGCAGGAGAATTAATTTTTACATACAAAACACGCTGTCTCACTTCAACACGATCTGTATATTTCTCGAAAAACTTTCCCATCACCGTTTGCCAAGCCTCTTCGGCTTTCACTTCCCAAATCAATTCTTCCTTTCCACTTTGTTTAATGAAATGCTCCAAAGCTTGTCCAAGCGTTTGCTGATTACTTCTTTTTTCGTACTTTTTCATAAACGGAAAACTTTACTTTCAGAATTAATTTGTTTAATGATTTGCTCTGTTCTTTCGGGATGTGTATCGGTGATAAAAATTTGACCAAATCGTTCTTCGTTCACTAATTTAATCAATTGTGTTACACGGTGTTCGTCCAATTTGTCAAAAATATCATCCAATAATAATAAAGGAGTAATATTTAATGAAGATTTGATTACTTCTAATTGAGCCAATTTCAAAGCGATTAAATACGATTTTTGTTGACCTTGCGAACCAAATTTCTTGATAGGATAATTGGTAATCGTAAACAATAAATCATCTTTATGAATTCCGGCTGTCGAATATTGTGCCGAACGATCTTTGTACAAAGCTTCTTTTAGAACCGTTTCAAAAGGTGCATCATTTAATTGCGAAACATATTCGATGTTTACTTTTTCCCGACCTTCCGAAATTTCATTGTAATATTTCAAGAAAGCATCCAAAAAAGTTTGAATAAATTCTTTTCTAACTTCATGAATTTTTTTTCCTAAATGAATTAATTCTTCATCGTAAATTTCCAAAGAAGTTGAATCAAATGTATTATTTGCAGTAAAGTATTTTAGTAATGCATTTCTTTGAACTAAAACTTTATTGTATCGCATCAAATCAGCTAAATATTGCTTGTTTGATTGCGAAATAATATTGTCCAAAAATTTACGTCGAACTTCACTTCCTTCTTTGATTAAATCGTTATCATAAGGAGAAATCATCACCAAAGGATATTGACCAATGTGATCAGAAATACGGTCATAAGATTTCGAATTTCGTTTTAATTGTTTGGGCTGACCAGAACGAACTAAGCAAAAAATCACATCATCAGATTCATTTCGATCAAAAGTACCTTCTAATGTAAAAAAATCACAATCAAACTGAATATTCATCGCATCCGAATGATTCAGATACGATTTACTTAAAGCCAAATAGTGAATAGCATCCAAAACATTGGTTTTGCCTTTCCCATTTTGTCCTACAAATGCATTAATTTTTGGTGAAAATTCGAAATTATTTTCATCAAAATTCTTGAATTGTCGCGCTTTAAGTTCTTTTAAATACATAAAAGCAAAATTACGATATTAATTAAGATTTATAAGATTGATTTGTGTAGTGATTGTCAAGCTGAATTTATTTCAGCTTCTCATCCTCTTTTTAATTTTGTATAGAATTATCATTCAGAGCTTGTTTCAGAATCTTTCTGCAGCATAATTTATTTTTTAATAACGTGATGTGAACCTGAAACGAGTTCAGGTTGACTTTATGAATTTTAATTAAATTCTTTCTAAAACAATGATTTTGAAACAAAATGTCGAGTTAAAAATCAAAATGATGTATTTTTGCATCTTTAAAAGAAAGATATAGAAAAATGGCAATTCAAAAACCATCGATTCCAAAAGGGACAAGAGATTTCTCGCCTTTAGAAGTGAATCGTCGTCAATATATTATCAACACGATCAAAAAACAGTTCGTGTTATTCGGATTTTCTCCAATCGAAACTCCATCATTCGAAAATTTATCAACTTTAACAGGTAAATATGGAGAAGAAGGAGATCGATTAATTTTCAAGATTTTGAATTCTGGAGATTATTTAGCAAAAGTTGATGAGCAATTGTTGACAGATAAAAATAGTCAAAAAGTAATTTCGCAAATTTCAGAAAAAGCGTTGCGTTACGACTTAACTGTACCTTTTGCGCGTTACGTTGTGCAACATCAGAATGAAATTACTTTCCCATTTAAGCGTTACCAAATTCAACCAGTTTGGCGTGCCGATCGTCCTCAAAAAGGTCGTTTTCGTGAGTTTTTTCAATGTGATGCGGATGTTGTAGGTTCGGATTCGTTGTTACAAGAAGTTGATTTTGTACAATTATATGATTCAGTTTTTACAGAATTAAAAACGCCAGTTGAAATTCATATCAACAATCGTAAAATTTTATCAGGTTTAGCAGAAGTAGCAGATATTTCGGCTCAATTGATTGATTTTACAGTGGCTTTAGATAAGTTGGATAAAATTGGTGAAGAAGCGGTAAAAGAAGAAATGCGTGGAAAAGGAATTTCTGATTCTGCCATCGAAATTTTATCACCTTTATTCTCAATGAACGGTGATTATAAAACTCAATTTGCACAATTAAAAGAAATTTTAAAATCTTCGGAAACTGGATTAAAAGGAATTGAAGAATTAGAATTTGTTTTTGAAAATACAACAAATATTGGTTTACAATCTGCTGAATTAGTGTTGAACTTAACTTTAGCGCGTGGTTTAGATTATTATACAGGAGCTATTTTCGAAGTGAAAGCGAAAATCGGAGAATTCTCTTCATCTATTGGTGGAGGAGGTCGCTACGATGACTTGACAGGAATTTTCGGATTGAAAGATATTTCTGGTGTTGGAATTTCTTTTGGGTTAGATCGTACGTATTTAGTTTTAGAAGAAAATAATTTATTCCCAGCTTTAGAAGATTCAACAAATATTCAAGCGTTGTTCATTAATTTCGGAACGAAAGAAGCTGCTGAGGCAATGAAATTGGTGAAACAATTACGTCAAAGTGGAATTAATACAGAGGTATATCCAGATGATGCAAAAATGAAAAAGCAAATGGGATATGCTGATAAAAAAGGAATTAAGAAAGTAATTCTTTTGGGTGAGAAAGAAATTGCAGAGCAAAAAGCGACGGTAAAAGATATGATTTCGGGAGAACAAGCTGAAATTGCTTTTGTTGATTTAGCGAATGCACTTATTTCTTAAAAGTTCTATATATTTGCAAACTATTTAATTAAGAATATAAAATGAGTTTATTAACAGTTGGTACAGTTGCCTTTGATAAATTAGAATCTCCTTTCGGGAAAACAGATAAAATCTTAGGTGGTGCCGCTACATATATCGGTATGGCGTCTTCTTTATTGGGCGTGGATACTGCAATCGTTTCAGTTGTTGGTGGAGATTTTCCACAAGAATACATCGATTTATTAATTTCAAAAGGAATTAATTTAGATGGTTTAGAAATCGTAAAAGAAGGAAAAACATTCTTTTGGGAAGGTAAATACCACAACGATTTGAACACACGTGATACGTTAGCAACAGAGTTGAATGTTTTAGAAACGTTTAATCCAGTTGTTCCTCAAGATCGTAAATCTCCAGACGTTTTGATGTTAGGAAACTTACATCCATTGGTACAAAAAGGAGTGTTGACACAATTAGAAAAACGTCCAGGTTTGGTTGTTTTAGATACAATGAACTTTTGGATGGATTGTGCTTGGAATGAGTTGATGGATGTGATCAAAGATGTTGATGTAATTTCTATTAATGACGAAGAAGCGCGTCAAATGTCAGGTGAATATAGTTTAGTGAAAGCAGCTAAAAAAATCATGACATTCGGACCAAAAACTGTTATCATCAAAAAAGGTGAACACGGAGCTTTATTATTCCAAGAAGAACAAGTTTTCTTTGCACCAGCTTTACCATTAGAAGATGTTTTCGATCCAACAGGAGCAGGAGATACATTTGCAGGTGGTTTCTCAGGATACTTAGCAAAAACAAACGATTTTTCTTTCGATAACATGAAACGTGCAATTGTTTACGGATCTGCATTAGCGTCTGTAACATGTGAAAAATTTGGTACTGAATCATTAGGAGATTTAACACGTGATGGTTTAGCTGAACGTTTGAAAGCATTCAAAAAATTAATGGATTTCTCAATTAATTTATAAGAGAATTATTCATCAAAATATTTAACCTCGAGAGCTTCTCGAGGTTTTTTTTATGGATTAATTTTTGTGTAAATTGAACTAATAAATTTTAATCATGAAAAACAAAATTATACATCTTCTCATATTGGCATTTTCCTCTTTACTTTCTGGAATAATGATCTCGAAAATGTCATTCATCGGTAAAGTAGGAATCACAATTATTTACAACGAATATACGATCCTGAAATCGTGGTGGAAAACAGCCTTGTTATTATTCGCTATACAAGCTGTTATTTTTATCGTATTATCCATTTGGAATGAGAAAACAACGAAACGTTTTAAACGTTTGTTATTGCCTCTCATTTTCCTTTTTATGGGAATTATTGGATTAATTTATTGCTATTACGATTTTACTGAAACCTCACATCGTTTATTGAAAAAGACGTTCCATTTCGGATTTTATATTTTTTGGTTCACATGGTTTGGGAATTGTATATTTTTTATGACAAAAAACTCTCAAAAAGTAGAAGAAATTCCGCAAGAAACAGAAGTGTATTAAAATAAAAAAGCTCATCAAATTTTGATGAGCTTTTGCTTTTGTGACCGAGACAGGATTCAAACCTGTAACCTCTTGAGCCGTAATCAAGTGCGCTATTCAGTTGCGCCACTCGGCCATTCTTGATAAGAAACTATTGTTCTTATTTTGGACTGCAAATATAAAGACTATTTTTGAATCTGCAACTATTTTTTTAAATAAAATTATCCTCGATCTCTATCGCTTATGAGCATCATCATAAAACTCAAAACAAAAAGTGTATCATTTTCGGATGATTGATATTGATTTAATTTAAATTTTCGTCCAAAGAATGAAGGTTCTTTTGACACTTCCATCATTTCTCTTCCTTGTAAATCAGTTAAAACATATTTTGGATTGAAAATATAACCAGTGAAAAATCCTACAACGGGAATTTCGCCAACAAATCCGTCCATCATACGTGTAAAACCACTACGTTCGTTGATTGTAAATAAATGATTATCATTTGCGTCGTAAATATGAAAAGTGGCTTTCCAAAAGGATTTGAAAGTTTTTCGTTTTGCTTTACCAACAACATTTCCGTTCGCATCTGTAATGGTAAAAGTTTGTTGAAAATCGATGATTTTATTCGAACGAAGTTGAAAAAGTTCTTCTTTTTTCGATGAATCACGGTAGATTTTAATCACATCTCGCCACGAAAGAATTTTTTCGCGTACATAAAACACAGGTTGATTATTAGCGTCTGTTACAGAAAAATCATTGGAAAAAGTTGCAATATGAAACTTTATATCAAGCGGAAATTTTAGGTTGTTTAAATTCATAAGTATTGAGTAATTTTTATCAAAAATAGATTTTTTTCGGACATAAAAAAAGGTTCAGAATTTCTGAACCTTTAACTTTTTATCGTTTTAAAACTAAAATATCTATTTCGTTTTTACCATCACCATCAAGATCTTCTCCATAATCAGATTTTAAAATCAATTCGTTTTTTGTTAATTTGGAAATTTCTCCTTCACCAGAACCACCATCCTTGTAAGTTAAACGAACTTTATTTCCTGAAATAGAATAAGTGCCTTCTTCAGTCCAATCAATTTCACAAATATTATTTCTATCGGAATCATATCCTATAGCAGAATATTTATTGTCTTTAGTAAACGTATACGAGTCTTTAGAACTGCATTCATCTGCTAGATATTGATCTTCGATGTGATTGTCTTTAGAGAATTGTGTTTGGTATTTTACAAAACTCCAAGTTCCTACGATACTTTCAGAGTTAATAGAAGAATCATCATCATTGTTACAGCTAAATAACAGTCCAAAAGCAAAAATGCTTGGTAAAATAAACTTTTTCATAAATATTGTTTTTTTTAGTTGCGGCGAAAATAAAGAAAACAATATTAGATATTCGGTTATTAAATGATTATTATAAATATTCTTTTACTTCATCTAAATGTGTAATTGTAGGAACATCATCCATCGAAAAATTATCATCTAATCGATCAAAGAAAATAGCCGACATTCCGAAAGCTTTTGCGCCAACAGCATCTGCAATCCAATCGTCACCAATGTAAATTGATTCATCTTTTTTAGCACCAGATTTTTCCATTGCCAAAGAAAAAATACGAGGATCAGGTTTCAAGATTTTGATTTCGTCTGCATAAGTTACCGTATCAAAATAACCATTTAATTCTGACGTTTCAATTTTACGTTTCGAGACTTCGAGAAAACCATTTGTGATAATGTGTAATTGATATTTTGGTTTCAAATAATCCAACAATTCCATCGCACCATCTACCACTTCATTATAATTGGTAATCGTTTCCATGTATTCTTCTTCAAAAATCTTTGCCAAAGCATCATTATCAATTCCAAGATTATCAAAAGCTTCTTTGAAACGACGTGCACGTAATTCTTCTTTTGTAATTTTTTTGTCACGAATCAAAGCCCAAAGACCTTCGTTGCTATCGTGATAAAATGGATGAAATTCCTCGAATGTAAAACCATATCTATTTTCTACATCATACTTTTTGTAAAGCTCATCTAGCGCGAATTTTGCATTTTTTCTGAAATCCCAAAGTGTGTTATCAAGATCGAAAAAAACGTGTTTTATTGTGTTCATAAATGCAAAGCTAAGGATTTTATGTAGATTTGCTGATGAAGAAAATATCAATTGAAAGCGAAGTTAGAAAAATTTAAAACGAAGAATGCCAAAGGTGTTTTGTCTTTGTTGGCAGGGAACACGATTGCGCAAGTGATTATGTTTATTGGCGGAATTATTTTGGCTCGAATTTATGGTCCAGAAGCGTCGGGAACTTACAATGCTTTTTCAGCTTTTGTGGCGATTCTAGCTATTTTGACAACGTTTCGTTTAGAGAATATTTTCGTGATTTCGAAATCATCAAAAGCGATTCGAAATTTGTTCACAACTTTATTATTAGTGAGTAGCATTGTAACGATTTTATTCTTTTTGGGCTATGCAGTTTTAGAAGGAATTTTCACATTCAAAACGTCTTTATTTATTGTTTTCTTAAGTTGTATTGCAGGATTATTTACAGCTTGGAATAATGTTCAAAATACATTGTTTACGAAGTATAAATTATTCAAAAGTATTTCGACTGGATTTGTGATTAATGCACTGTTTTCGGTTTTTTTTCAATTCATTTTTTATTGGATGGGCTACAAAGAAACAGGATTGATTTATGGAACAATTTTCGGAACAGTTTTGTCTTGTGCATATTATTTTTCAATTACAAAAGGACGATTTTCTTCTATTGATTTTGGTTTGGCTAAACGAACAATTTCTAAGAACAAAGAAATCATAAAATATACATTACCCTCAGAATCGTTGAATGCGATTGCAAACAATTTGCTCCCCATTATGATTGCGATTTATTTTATGAAAGAAGATGTAGCTTTTGTAGGAAATTCTGCTAAAGTTTTGGTTGTTCCTTTGACATTACTTTCCAATTCGATGTCGAAAGTTTTCTTTCAGAAATCTGCTGCAATGATTGATCATCGTTCGCATCAATTATATGATTTATCGAAAAAAGTGGTGCTGTATAACGTTGGAGCAATTGCTGTTTTTCTTTTGTTGATGAATTGTATCGGAATTTTTATTCTCGAGTGGATGCTTGGACCAGAATGGCGAGGTTTACATATTATGACGTGGATTCTTTCTTTCTGGATTTTGTGTCGTTCTGCAATGAATCCTATTCAGCAAATTGTCGTGGTTATCAAGAAAAATCATTACGCACTATACTTCAATATTTATTTAGTTTTCGTTACATTGATTACTTGTGTGATTGGCGGACTAAATAAAAATATACTTTTGACGTTATCCCTATATTCTTTCTTTGCGGGAATGGGCTATTTAGTTCAACTTTACTTTGTAATGAAAGAGCTGAAACGTTATAAAAAGTCAGGTGAATAATTCGAGAAAAAATATTTTAGCTTTAGCATCTTGGTATCCGAGTAGAATTTTTTTAGATAATGGAGATTTTATTCAGCGCCATTTACGTTCTATCTCTACTTTAAATAATGTGACGCTTGTTCATGCAGTAAAAGATGAAAATTTAAAATCTAATTTTGAAATAGATGATTCTATCAATCAAAATGTAAGAGAAATAATTGTTTATTTTAAACCATCTTTTTTTCGCCCGTTTAATTTAATCAAACAATTTATAGCTTTTCTAAAAGGAGTTTCTTTGGTTAATAATTTTGATATAATTCATCTCAATGTTATTTATCCAGCTGGTTTAGTTGCTTTATTTTTGAAAAGTAAATACAAAAAACCAATAGTTTTAACAGAGCATTGGACAGGGTTTTCTCCAGAACGTTTTATTTCATTTTCATTTTACAAGAAGTTCTTAATTAAGAAAATACTTAGAAAAGTAGATTTTTTAACGCCTGTTTCGAATGATTTAGCACAAAAAATACTTGAAATTTATCCTATAACAAATGTAAAAATTATTCCAAATGTTGTGGATGTAGAATTGTTTTCAGTAAAAGAAGAATGTAAAGTTGAAAAAATAATATTTTTACATCTTTCGCATTTAGGAAACGAGCATAAAAATGTTTTGGGAATGTTGAATGTTGCTAAAAAGTTAGTTGATAATGGTTATAATTTTGAATTTCAGATTGGAGGAAATGGAGATTTAACTTTGATTAATAATTTTATTGTAGAAAATAATTTACATGATTTTGTAAAATCTTTTGGGCGATTACAACATTTTGAAGTGAATCAAAAGATGAAGAACGCAAATTGTTTTGTACTTTTTAGTCACTACGAAAATCAACCTTGTGTTCAAATAGAAGCTTTTGCTTCAGGAATTCCTGTTATCGCAAGCGATGTAGGCGGAATTAAAGAATTTATGCCAAATAATTTTGGATTTATTGTGAATAAAAATGATGAATTAGCACTTTATAAAGCAATGGTTGAGGTGATAGAAGGTTATGAATTTGCAACGTCAAATGAATTAAATACGTATGCTTTGAATAATTTTTCTAAGGAAGAAATTGCTTACCAATTTGATGAAGTTTATGTGAAAATTTTACAATGAAAGATTTAATCAAATTCATACAATCTTTTTTACAAAACAATGGTTTTTACGTTTTTTTATCTTTTGTGGTAGAAAAATTAGTGATGCTGATTAATACCATTTTCATTGTAAAAATGATTCCGCAAGATGAATTTGGTCGTATAACACTTATCGCATCTATTATTGGGTTTGTTGCGCCATGGAATGGATTAGGTTCATTACAGGTTTTGATGAAGTTTGGTGCTGGCGAAGAAAATGAACAAACACGTAAAGACCTAAGTCGAAAATTATTTAGAAATGGCGTTATTAATCAGCTTATTTTATGTAGTATTTTTATTGTAATTGCTAATTTTTATGCCATAAAGTTTGATCATTTATTATGGATTATTCTCTTGTTTTCTGTTCGTCTTTTCGGGATGTTTTTTCAGTCTCATCTTACAATCGATTATCGAATAAATGGTTTCAATAAGAAGTTTGCTTCATTAAATATGTTGATTAATTGTTTGGGATTGATTTTTACATTTTTCTTAACCATCAATTTTGGAGCAATTGGTTATATGACTTCGTTGGCGATTACACCTTTTATTAGTTTATTTTTCTATTCTAAAACAATTTTACAACAATCAATAAATGATTTAAGTGAAATGAATTGGAAAATGATGTGGAAATATGGAAGAATGGAATCTTTGGCTTATTTCGCTTCAGAGTTATTGTTTTCGATTGATATTGCAATGATTGCGATTTTTATGACAGATAAAGATATTGCTTTGTATAAAGTTGCGATTCTTCTGCCTATGAATTTATTATTTATTCCGACTATATTATTTCAAACCGATTTTCCTCGAATTATTAAAAATAGTCAGAACAAGGATTTTCTAAAATTTTATATAAAAAATTATTATAAGCTATTCATTCTTATAGGAATTAGTATTCTTTTAGGAAGTTATTTTCTTAGAGATTTTATAATCGAGTTATTTTTCAATAAAAGTTATTTAGCTGGTGATACAGTTTTTTTTATTGCAACAATAGCAGTTGTTTTAGCAATGTTGTTTAGAGTTCTTTTTCTTAATTTATTTAGTGCAGTTGGTTTGTTTACATATAGTGTACGAGTTTCAATTGTTTCAATTATCACACTTATTATTGCAGATTCTATACTTATTCCTTTTTATCAACTAAATGGAGCAGCTTTCGGTTTTTTAATTATGTATATAGTTTCTGGATTATATGCTACTTTTATATTTAGAAATTATTTAAAAAAATTATAATTTTTTTATTTCTTCTTTTGTCATTGTTTTAGATTTAAGATCAATTAATTTTTGACCTGTTTCTTTCATCCATTCAATATCTTCATTTGTTTCTTCATTATTTAGAATAACTTCCAAAATACCTTTGTTGTTATTCATCCAAGGAAGCAAATAATAATTTAGTCCGTCTTTGTATGCTTTTTGTTGATGAAATTCTTTCCCTTTTGTTGTTTGCATAGCAAGTTGTTTGGCCGAATAATAATAAAGCGGTGTTGAGAAAATAAGGATAGAAATTAATGAAGTGTACTTCGGAAATTTTGTAATGAAATTGTTTAAACCAATACTTAAAATAATCAAATAAGCTAAATTAAAATTTAAGAAAAAGACATAATTATCGCTAACAGCATAAATAGTAGCAAAACAAAAAACAGGTAAACCAAAAATTATAAATAATATAACCTAATGCTTTCATTAAATCTTTTGAATAGCTTACTAAATCTTTCTTCAAAGAATCAGACACCCATGATTTTTCTGAAGATGATAAAACATTTTTCAGAGATTCGTTATTAATAATTGGATAAATATAGAGCAATGCCAAAAATAGAAAAGGAATGAAAAAATAGCTAAAAATCAATCTATTTTTAATATTATTTCTAAAAGCCAAGTAGCATAAATAAAAATAAGAAGGAATTAATAGAACGCCTTGTACATGAGAAAATAAGCTAATTCCAAGCATTATTCCTGCAAATAAAAGCGTTTTAGATTGTTTATTTTGAACAAATTTTATCGCAAATAAAACGTAAAGTGAAATCCAAATTAAACAAAAAGTGTAAACTTCTATATTTTCGGTATTTTTCCAAAAAGTAAAACTAAATCCAAACGCAACTGTACCTAAAAGAGAAATCCAAAGTTTTTTATTTAAGAGTTGAAGAATAGAAAATAAAATATTCAAAACTATTACAGCAGAAATAATATTTACCCAACGTCCAATCTCAATGGTATCTATAAAAGGAAATAATTTGTGAATTAGAATATTGAAGTTGAAATACAAAAAATGAGTTAATGAGTAGGTTTCAAACGTAAATTGATTTGCTTCAATATCCAAAATTTTTCCAGCAGAATCACCAAAAGTTATTTTACTAAAACTTCCTAAACGATAAATGATTAAGAAAAATAAGGTAATAAATAAATGATAAAATTTTTTCACTCTTTTTGTATTAATGAGATACAATATGCTTTTGTAGTAACTTTTGAATATAAAATTTATAACGATTTTTTTTGATAAAAATTGCAGGATCAGTAATACAATTATCCATCGGAAGTCGCTGAATATTTGTTGAAACTTCATCATCTTTTATTCCTGCCGTACCAAATGTAAGATTTGATTTTATAGTATTAAAAAAGTTTTTAGAAACTCCGTCATCTGTAAAAGGAAAAGAAAAAACTCGATAATCTAAATTAAACTTTTGTTGGATAAAATCTAAGCTTTCGTTCGTTTCTAAAAGTTGTTGTTCGAAAGAAATATCGCGATAATAAGGATGATTCATCGAATGTGCACCTATTGTATATCCTTGATTAATTAATGCTTTTATTTCATTTTCATTCAAATAAATTTCAAAATCATTTAGTTTTATTTCTTGTTTTAAAATTAATTCATCAATTTTTTTAAGATCATGAATAGAATAATTTAAAAGTTCTTTTTTAAAGTTGTTGTCTGTAATGTTTTCTAAAATGAAAGCAACTTTATATCGATAAAAAATTTCTTGATTGTCAATAAAATTTGGATTGATAAAAAAAGTTGCATCTAAATTTCGTTCTTTTAATATTGGAGCAATTAAGGAGTAACATTCTTTCAAACCATCGTCAAAACTAAGATGAAAGTAATTTTCTTGAGGAATAAAACCATTTTTTTTGTATAAATCAATTAATTCAATCATAGAAATATTGACATAATTTTTCTGAAAAAAATCTAATTCACGCTGAAATTGATCAATTGATTTTAATGGATATAATTGATCAATATGAACTAATCGTTTATCTGAAACTGTGTGGTAAAAAGGAAATATATTTTTTTTGAATAAATTTAATATCATAAAATAGCAGTCTTAACGTTTGTAAGTAATGAATGCAATTAAAACATTTTATAAAAAATTATTTTCCGAAAAGATAAGAATTAATAATAGAAAAAATTTGAAGAAATTGAATGGATTATTTCTGAAAGGAAATAATTTTTATTGCAATTGTTGCGAACAATCTTTTTCTAAGTTTTTAGATAAATCTAATGGTATAGATAACCGAGAAAATGCTGAATGTCCAAATTGTGGTTCATTAGAAAGGACAAGAGTTTTGTTAGAGTTTATAAAAAATGAAACAGATTTATTAGCTAAACCTAATAAATTATTGCATATTGCTCCGGAAGACGCATTGAAAAATATTTTTAAACAGACCGATAATTTAGGCTATATCAATGCTGACATTAATATCAATCTTGCTGATGAAGAAATGGATATTACTTCAATAAATTATCCTGACAACACATTTGATTATGTAATTTGTTGTCATGTTTTAGGGCATATTCCTGATGAAAAAAAAGCAATTGATGAATTGTTTCGAGTTCTAAAAAAAAGAGGAAAAGCATTGATTCAAACTCCTATTCATCCAATAAATAATACGTTTGAAAATTCTGAATTTAAGACAGAAGAAGAAAGATTAAAAAATTATGGAGAAAAAGATTTATTGCGATTGCATGGACAGGACTTTCAGGAAAGATTAAAACGTGAAAATATGCTAATCAAAAAAATAGATTATCGAAATAAAGTTGATCATAATTTAGCAAAGAAACTTTCTGTTGGAAATGGCTATCGTGAATTAATTTTTCTTTGTCAAAAAGTCTAAATTAGAATAGTTTGTATAATGTTTTTCTATAGCGCCAAAACCTTGCATAAATTTAGCTATAGAAGGAACCATAGAACCTTCGAAATCAAATGCTAATTCTGAATTAGAAAAGGTTTTGATAATGTAATCTATTATGTAAGCTGATCCAAAATTACTTTTTGAATTCTTATTTCTTGCAAAAGCAAAGTTATAAACTCGATTTTTAGAAATCATGATTAGTTGACAACCAAGTAAATTTTCTTCTTGATCAAAAATTTCATAAATATTAATAATTTTTTGATTAAATAAACTTTGAATTTTTTCTTGCGAATAATTTATTAAATTGTTTGTAATTAAATATTCATATGATGAGTTTAATTCGAAAAATCGATTTAATTGAGTAACATTTTCAATTTTATAATTAAATTTTTCTACTTTCCGAATTTCATTTCTTCGGTTTCTACTATAAATTGAAAATAAATTTTCATAATCTTGATTTAAATCCAAAATCTGATTAATACGTCTTAGTCCTTTCGGCTCAAACATTTCCGTATTTTCTTCATTAAAAGCATAAGCTCTAACTAAATTTTGATGTAGTTTTTTCTCAAAAAGTAAGAAAGTTTCTTTTGAAAAATTTTCTTGATGAAAAACACCTAATTGTTGACAATAAATTGGCTGAACAATGAACTTAAACCCAAATTTCTTAACAAAAGGCAAAGGCATTATGGCTTCATAATCGTTCAAGACATAACAATCCCAATTGTTATCAACTAAAGCATCTAAATAAAAAACTTCTGCATAAATGCGATAATTCACCGATCTGTTGAGACATTCGGTGTATTTATTAACATCTAATTTTTTTCGAGAAACTCTTTTTATCATTCAAAAATACTTTCGTAAACTTTTCGCCATTCATTCCAATTTTCGTTCAAGTTTGATTGGTGGAATAATGTTATAAACGTTCCGTTTGTGGCTTTAATTGTTTGTTTCAATCGTTTTATTTCCTCTAGAGCTTGTTGCGGTGTTAATTCTAAATAATTTTTCAATGTAACATCCATTGCGACAAAAGGATATATTGTTAACAATGTTTGTTGATTTGTTGATAAGTCAAACCATTTGAATGGAGTAGAAGTTCCAGCTCTAAAGCCTAATTGATGTGGGAATCCCATCGTGTAATCTTCCAAAATTTCATTTATTAACAATTGTTGATAAGTGTGAGGAAAGCTCAGTTTAATGAAATGTTGACGTGATTTTTTTATCGGTTGATTGCTGATTTTTCCTAATCGATTTATCTCAGTTGTTAATTTATTTTCATAAAAATTAGATTGATAAGATGGATGGATTCCAATTTTTGCCCAAATTGAAATGTTGTTTATTAAATCTTTTTGAGCATTATTTTTCCAATGATGATTTTTATCGAAAGTAGAATAATCGCCCAATAACCAAAAAAAAATTGTTTCAATTTGATGTTTTTCAGCTAAATCTTTCAAATAATCAAATGTATCATAAGGATCTTTTTCTTTCTGATTCAAAACTTTGATTTGCTGTTTTGCTTCTGAGAAATTTCCTTTAATAATTTTCTTAAAAAGTGAACCAAATTTTACTTTAGGTGCATGATGAAGATATTTCCACGAATAATCTACATCGTGAGTATTAATTTGTTTGAAAACTCTCTGTTTAAAAGATATTTCAGGAAATTTAGACTTTATCTTTTTTTGAATTTCAATACAAATTTCATCTACAATTGGCTTAGAATAATCTAGATCCGAACCTAAAAAACGATTGTGTTGATCAAATTGTCCTGGTTTTGCAATGTATTCTTCATAACGAGAAAGCCAATAAAAACATTTACCAAATTCATTTAAAATTGAATAATCAACATCTTTTCGAATAGTTGTTTCTAATAAAATATCATCAACTTTATAATTGATTTCATTTTCTAAAAATTGATTTGAAAAGTTGATTTTTGGTAAAATTGATTGAGAAAATTCATCAAAATATGTAGTCGTTTTGTAGTCGATTCCAGAAAAATCATGAAAAATAAAATCGAAAATATATTCAATTCGATTCGTAATTTTTTCTGTAAATATGATGATTTCTTGACTCAAAATAATTTTCAATAAAGTTTAAAGATATCAAATTAGGCCATCATCCGCAAATGAATAAAAGTCTTTTTGAGAAACAATAATGTGATCTAAAACTTGAATATCCAAAAGCGTGGCACCTTCTTTAATTTTTCGAGTAATATTTATGTCAGATTGACTTGGAGTGAGGTTTCCAGAGGGATGGTTGTGCGAAAGTATCATTCCAGTTGCCATCAATTCTAAGGCTCGTTTAAAAATTACTCGAATATCGACGGCGGTTTGATTAATTCCCCCTCGCGAAATTTGCTCGGTTTTTATAATTCGATTTCCTTGATTGAGAAACATCACCCAAAATTCTTCGTTTGGTAAATCGCCAATTTGTTGTTGTAAAATGATCGCAGCATCCTTGCTCGAAGTAATTTTGTCACGTTCCAGAACCTCTTGCGAATTTCTTCTTCTTCCAATTTCCATTGCAGTGATTATCGAAATTGCTTTTGCTTCTCCAACTCCTTTGAATTTGCATAAATCTACAATTGAATATTTAGCTAATTCATTCCAATTATTATTAGCAGAGTTTAAGATTCGTTTTGCCAACTCTACAGCGGATTCTTCGCGATTTCCGCTTCCCATAATAATCGCTAACAATTCGGCATCAGAAAGCGACGAACGTCCTTTTAAAGCTAATTTTTCGCGAGGACGATCATCCTCATTCCAGTTTTTTATCGAATTTTTATTCTCTAAGTAATCCGTCATCGTCGCTCGCAATTTTTATATAAGTATAATAAAAACCATCGTGAAATTCGTCGCTAATTCCAAGTGTATTTTGTTTAACCTCAAAACTCTTTCCCATCGATGTATTTCCATTGGTGTAAATCATTGGAACAAGCTCTGTTTTGTGAATACTTTTCCCTTTTGCTATATTATAAGTTACTCGATTTGTTTCCTTACCATTGATAATTGTAATCATCTCAGTAGATGTAAATTCTACAACTGTAACACGATCTGCAGGAGGTAGTTGTTCACGTCCTACGATTCCGCCTGAAAGTTTTACCAATTTCCATCTTCCTATAAGTGTTGGTTCTTGCGTTCTTTCAATTTTATCAATAGAATCATTTGACTTTTTTTCTGTTGTAGCTTTTGTGGATTGACAACTTGATAAAGCAATAAAAATGGTAAATATGATATAAGTGATTTTATTTTTCATGTTAAAAATTTAGATTAAATATAATAAAAAAAGCTCGAACAAATTTGTTCGAGCTTGATATTTAATAAAATAGATTTTTTATTTATTGACTTTTGCCCAAGTATCTTTAAGCGTAACAGTTCTATTGAAAATTAATTTTTCTGTAGAAGAATCACGGTCTAAAGCAAAATATCCAATGCGTTGAAATTGGAATTTATCCTCGACTTTAGCTTCTTTCAAAGCAGGCTCAGCAAAACCTTCTTTTACAGTTAAAGAATTTGGATTGACAAATTGTAAAAAGTCAACATCTTTCTCTGCATCTGGCGATTCAACTGTAAATAAACGATCATATTCGCGCACTTCGATTGGAATATTCTCTGTTGCAGAAACCCAATGTAATGTACCTTTTACTTTACGTTTAGAAGCTTCAGTTCCGCTTCCAGACTTTGTTTCAGGATCGTAAGTTGCATAAATTGTTGTGATATTCCCTTCAGCATCTTTTTCTACTCTTTCAGCTTTAATGAAATATGCACCTTTCAAACGAACTTCATTTCCTAAAGATAAACGGAAGAATTTTTTAGGCGCTTCTTCCATAAAATCTTCACGTTCAATATAGATTTCACGAGTAAAAGGAACGATACGAGTTCCAGCAGTTTCATCTTCTGGGTTATTCTCAATTTCTAATTCCTCCACTTGCCCTTCAGGATAATTTTCGATGATAACTTTTACTGGATCAATGACAGCAAAAACACGAGGAGCAATTTTATTTAAATGATCACGAACAGAAAATTCTAATAACGAAATATCTAAAACATTATCACGTTTTGCAACGCCGGCTGTATTCCAGAAATTTTTAATCGATTCTGGCGTATAACCGCGACGACGCAAACCTGAAATTGTAGGCATACGTGGATCATCCCAACCTGTTACAACCCCTTCTTGAACCAATTTCATCAACTTACGTTTACTTGTAATCATGTATGAAACATTACCACGTGCAAATTCGCGTTGTTTTGGTTTTTGAGGTTGATTTGGCAACTCAACATTATTCGCATACCATTCATATAAATCGCGGTGATTTTTGAATTCTAACGAACACAATGAGTGAGAAATTCCTTCGATATAATCAGATTCTCCGTGCGTCCAATCGTACATTGGGTACATTTTCCATGTATCTCCAGTACGGTGATGAGGACGTTTCAAAATACGATACATAACAGGGTCGCGCATGTTCATATTAGGAGAAGTCATGTCAATTTTTGCACGTAAAACATGTGTTCCTTCTTCAAATTCTCCCGATTTCATTCGTTCGAAAAGATCTAAATTTTCTTCAACAGAACGATTTCTATAAGGAGATTCAATTCCAGGTTCAAAAGGTGTTTTACGTTGTTCATTAATTACTTCCGAAGATTGGTCGTCGATGTACGCTTTTCCTTCTTTAATTAATTGAACAGCCCAATCGTAAAGCTGCTGGAAATAATCAGAAGCATAGCGTTCTTCTGCCCACTCGAAACCTAACCATTTCACATCTTCGCGGATAGAATCTACGAATTCTTGCTCTTCTTTGTCAGGATTAGTGTCATCAAAACGTAAGTTTACAGGCGCATTGTAACGCTGTCCTAAACCGAAGTTTAAGCAGATTGCTTTTGCATGCCCGATATGCAAATAACCATTTGGTTCTGGTGGGAAACGAAAACGTAAATTTTCTTTTGGCATCCCGTTGGCTAAATCATCTTCAATGATTTGCTCAATAAAATTCAATGATTTTTTTTCTTCTTCCATTTTTTAATTACGATTGAGTTTGCAAAGGTACGAAATTGACAATAAATATAATGTCGAAAATTTCGGATTTTACAATTAGAAAAATTCAATCAAAAAATAGAAGTAAATAAGTGATTTATAATGGATAAGTTATCCCAAATAAATTTCTAATAATCCGTCAGGAATTTGGATAAGCATTGCTTTTTCTTCGCGATTAACTTCAAGAATCCATTCGTCAATCATCGGAATTAAGATTTCTTTTCCATTCGCATCTACTTCGAAATAAGCTTGCGCTGCAGAATCATTTACAGATTTTATTGTACCAACTTCTGTATTTGTTTGATCATAAATAGTGAAACCAACTATTTCGTGGTAATAAAAATCTGTTCCAGAAAGTTCTGGTAATGATTTTAGAGGTAAATAAAGTTCGCGATTGATTAATTTGTCGACATCTTCGTCTTCAACATCTTCAAACTTTACTAATAATTTTGTGCCTTGATAAGGCTGAGAAGTTTCGAAAAAAAATGGAACCAGTGTACCATCTTGCTCGATGAACACTGCTTCCAAAGTATCGTATAATTCTGGTTCGTCTGTATCCAAGTGAATGATTAAATTACCTTTGAAACCATGTCTCTTTGTAACTTTACCTAAATAGTAGCAATCATTTTTTGTCATTTGGAACGTCTCTGAACTTAAAAATTATTCTTCTGTAGCAACTTCTTCAGTTGTACCTTCTGCTTCTTCAGCAGGAGTTTCTTCAACTTGTGCAGCAGCTTCAGCTTCTTGAGCAGCTTTTACACGAGCTTCATTAACAGCTTTTTCAGCTTCTAATGCAGCAGCTTTAGCAGCAGCAGCACCTGAAGTTAAACCGTCTTTTTTAGCTTGAACTTTTTCACCTTTAGCTTCTAACCAAGCGTCGAAACGTTTGTCAGCTTCTTCTTGAGAAAACGCACCTTTAGCAACACCACCTAATAAGTGTTTTTTCATAAAAGCACCTTTGTAAGATAATAAAGCTTTAGCAGTATTTGTAGGCTCAGCACCAGTTTGTAACCATTTTACAGCAGAATCAACATTTAATTCTACAGTTGCAGGGTTAGTAATTGGGTTGTAAGTACCTAATTTTTCGATGAAACGACCATCACGTTTTGCTCTTGAGTCAGCAACTACGATGTGAAAGAATGGTTTTCCTTTACGACCATGTCTTTGTAATCTAATTCTTGTAGCCATAGTATAACTAATTATTTTGGGAACTCGTCCCGTTTTACAAATTTGAGGTGCAAATATACAATATTTTTGATAAATAATTATTTTAAAAGTGATTATTAAATTAATTCCGAAAAATCAAGTTTTTTGAATCATGATTCTGACGTATTTTTAAACTCAGAAATAAATAAAAAATGAATAAACAAGAAATACTTACTCAGACACAAGCATATATCAAAAAAACGTTTTTAGATGAAGGAACTGGACACGATTATTTTCATATAGAACGTGTGGTAACAAATGCAAAGAAGATTTTAGAGACTGAAAATGCAGATTCTTTTTTGGTTGAATTAGCTGCTTGGACACACGATATTGGTGATTATAAATTACATAATGGAGTTGATAAATCGGAGGAATTAATTAGAGAATTTTTAGAATCAATTTATGTAGGGGAAGAATCAATTCAGAAAGTATTGGAAATAGTTTCGCAAGTTTCATTTAGTAAAGGAAATAAACCAACAACTATCGAGGCGGAGATTGTGCAAGATGCTGATCGTTTAGATGCGATTGGAGCGGTTGGTATTGCACGTTGTTTTGCATATGGCGGAAGTGTTGGTAATATTTTGTATAATCCTTATGATAATTCGAAAGACGCATCGAGTGTGCAACATTTTTATGATAAATTATTTAAATTAAAAGAGTTGATGAATACCAAAACAGCAAAAGAAATCGCTTTAAAACGTCATCAATATATGAAAAATTTTATCGAAGAATTTTATCAAGAAGTAAAATAATATTGTAACTTATTATTCATTTAATTATCCTCAATGCAATTAAAATCTACTCTAATTTATTTGTCATTTTTGTTGATATGCAGCTGTGTTTCTGTAGAGAAATACAATGCACATATTGATAAAGAGATTCCTGCAAATAAATTGAAAAAAGATGTAGATTTTGTTTATAAAAAACTAAAAAGATATCATCCAAAATTAGATTTATACACTTCTCAAGAACAAATTGATTATAAATTTGATAGCCTAAAAAAAACAATTCATCAACCATTGAAACCAAATGATTTTTATGTCAAGTTTTTTCCGATTTTCGAAAGTTTAAAACATGGTCATACAGATATCTATCCGTTATTCAAACGATTAGATAAAAAACGGACAAAGAAGTACAAAGAGTCAAAATCAGCGTTTAGTGATTATAGTTTTTTTTGGCAAAATGATTCAATTTTTTTAGTGGCAGATTACAGTAAAATCAATCCAATTAATCAAGGTTCGGCTTTGTTTTATATAGATAGTGTTTCTACAAAGTATTTATACGATAAATATAAGAAAAGTATATATGGTGATGGTGAAAATCAAACTTTTTCGGATAATGTGTTTAACCGAACTTTTCTTAATTATTTTACTTTAGAAAATGGAATTAAAGATTCGGTTGAGTTAACTTTTAAAATGGGGAATTCAATCATCCGAAAAAAAACATTTCGTACCTATCCTAAGCCCAAAAATGATAAGGCTACAGAAACCCCAAAAATTACAAAAGAGCAAAAAGAAGTTGAGCGAAAAGTTAGGATAAAACAAAAGAAATATGGTTATTCTAAAAGTTCCAAAACTTATTCCAAAGATTTGACTTTTCCTACGAACGACAGCACGATTGCGGTGTTAAAAGTAACTGATTTCAGAAAAGGAAAAATACGTGAACTTTATAAAGAAGTTTTTACGGATATCAAGAATCATAAAGTTCAAAATTTAGTTCTCGATCTTCGCAACAATGGTGGTGGTTATCTAAAAGATTCGCACTATTTATACGCTTATTTGGTCGATGATTCCAAGGCATTTTTAGGTGAAAAAATCGTCGCGAACAAAACCTCTTTTGGTAAGTCGCTGTACAATCTTTTTCCCGCTTATTCCTATCCGTTGCTTTGGTTAGGTTCGGGGTATACTTATTTTTCGACGTCCAGAAATGCGAAAAATGAATACGAATTGCACATGCCTTTTTCGCATGTCAAAATAGATAAAGATCTTGTGTATCATCACAATTTGTATGTCATTATAAATGGTGGTTCTTACTCTGCTTCGGCACTGATTTCGGCTAATCTTCAACTAAAACATCGAGCGTATTTTGTAGGAGAAGAAACAGGTGGAGATTTTAATGGAACGGTTGCTGGGTTGATGCCAAAATTTACGTTGCCCAATTCCAAACTCAAAATGTCAGTTGGTACGGTTTATCTTTCTCCTATCGAAAAACGAAATGAACAAGCACATGGCGTTTATCCAAACCAAGTTATTCAATCTAATTTGCAAGATAAAATTAAGCGTACGGATGCTGAACTGAAATGGATTATAAATGATATCAAAAAAGGAAATATCGAATACAATAAAGTTTTAAAAAAAGAAAATCATCTCCCTAATTAAGGAGATGATTTTTATATTTTTAGCGTTCGAGCGGGCTATTCGTTACAATCTTTTTTGTTGACACAGCGTTTAAAAAAAGGATTTTCACTGCTATCCCTAACGTATTTTATTTTTTGTTAAAACTACAAAAAATAAAATTTTGTATTGTTTCAAACGGCGTTTTATGATCAATTGTAAAACATTCTATTTTTTCAAAATTAGTTTCAAAAGTAGAAGTTAAAGAAGTCTCATCATTTTGTTTAATTTCCAAACCACTACATTTTAATGGTCCGTTTGTGGAAAAAGTTCCAATAACCATTTTTTCTTTTACAGCTTTCGCGACCAAATCTTGGTATTTTTTGATATCATTTTCTTCGGTCAAGAAATGAAAAACTGCTCTATCGTGCCAAATATCGTATTGTTCTGTAGGTTCAAATTCGGTGATGTCAGCAACAATCCAAGTTACTTTTTCTGCCTTATTTCCTAAACGATTTTTTGCTCTTTCCAACGCATTTGCAGAAATATCCAAAACCGAAATATTTTCGTATCCCTCTTCCAATAAGAAATCAACCAATTTACTATCTCCACCTCCAATATCGATAATTTTAGCTGTTTTATCAGTTTCAAAAGAATGAATAAAATTTAAAGAAGTTTCAGGCTTTTCTTGTGTCCAACTCACTTCTTCTGGAGTTTTTACATCGTATATGTGTTCCCAATGAGTTTTTTTATTGTCGTTCATTGTATTTTTTTGGTGCAATTTCGCCTTTTAATTTAAAATGAAGTGTAACAAAAAATACAAAAGGATTGTTTTATGTAAATTTTCTAAGTTGAGAGAGAAATTAACATAATTGTGTATAAAACAAAAAGTTATTAGATATTAAGTGTAGTAAAGAAAAATAAAAAAAAGGTTAGTAGAAAGTTTACAGCTCTTACTTAAGAGTTAGGGTCTACTTTATTTCCAAATAGTATTTCCCTGTAATCTATTCCCCATTGTGCTATTGCATCAATAGTAGGTTCTAATGTTCTTCCTAACTCAGTTAAATTATACTCAACTGTAATAGGTTTTGTATTTAGAACAGTACGAGTAACTAACTGATTAAGTTCTAAATCCTGTAATTCTTTAGATAACATTTTTGATCCTATTCCTGTTATTTCATTTTGTAAATCTGTATAACATAACTTTCCACCATATAGCAATGTTCCAATAATATGTATTTTCCATTTACCAGTTAATAGCGTCATACTGTCTTTAACTGCGTTTGTTCTGTACCTACAAAATTTAGGCGCGTCATATTTTACCATATTTTAAATTTTAATTCAAATATAATGATATTTTGATATCAAAATACCTTTTTGTATATCAACTTCCCTATTGGGGAGTAGTAATAGTTATTAAATCTTTAATATATATTTTTGATGCAAATATTTATTGATAATTATATAAATAGTTATATGCCAACTCAAACCAGACAAATTGTTGATCAAATGCTAGAAGCATTCAACGCAAAAGATGTAGATGCAGTAGTAAGTACTTTTTCTGATGATGCTATTCTTATTTATCATGGAACTCAAGTGATGCCTGCAGCCAAATTTCAAGGAAAAGAAGGAGCACGTATGTTCTTCGAATTTAATATAAATGCTTTAGATGTTGTGTTTTTTAAAGCTAATCAATTCGTAGAACAAGATAATACAGTTGTCATTCTAGGAAATGAACATTTTATTTCTAAAGAGGACGGAACTCATCTCAAGAATTCTTGGGTACAAGTTTATACAATTTCTAATGGTTTAATTTCTAAGATGGAAGAATTTGCAACTTCTGCACAACCAAATCAATATGGAGGTAACGCAGGCGGTGTTTAAATTTTACAGATATAAGATTTGCAAAAAAAGTGGATTAACCTACACTAACTTAGAGGATACAATGTATTTGGACATAACAAATCTTATTGAGTTCACAGCTTAAATTAAAACAAAACTATGTAGGTAATTGATAATTTATTCTTCTAGAATTTTTTGTCAACCTACATAGGAAATTGTTTAATCAAACAAACAATTAAGAAATAATAAAAACAAAATTTTAAAGAAACGAAAAGATTAGTAACTCTATCTAAAAGTTTTAACCATAAACCAACCAAATAACTATGAAAAACTTTGTCCTATTATTAAGAGTAAACACAAATATGGATCCAGGAGCTTTCTCAGATCCAAAAGAAGTCGCTGATCGTAAAAAATGGTTAGATGATATTCAAGAAAAAGGAATAGTAAAATATTTAGGAGGAACTATGCCTCCCATAGAACCAATGGCATGTACAATATTTGCTGATGGTTCTATAAAAGAAGGACCTTTTAAGGAAGTAGATCATTTCTTAACTGGATTTTTAGTTATAGAAGTCGAAGACTTAGAATCTGCTAAGAAAATAGCAAAAACAAATCCTATACTAATTGCAGGAGGAAGTGTTGAGGTAAGAGAAGTTTTGTTACGATAATCGAGATATCACCTATTAAAAATTTGAGATTAATTTTAATCAAAAAGGACCATAAAACTAGTTAAAGTCTTTTTTGACAGAAGGATGTTTTTATTTTATTTAAAAAATAATTTTAACATAATTAACTGATTGTTAAATATTTATTGATTGAATGTATCTAATATCATTTTATTAATTCTAAAAATAATAAAATATGAAATCTATCTCCATCAGTCAAATTATTGACATTATTTTATTAATTCTGTTACTTCTATTTATAGGACAGAATTTAGAAAATATAAAGGTCAAATTATTCATGTTTGGATTTGATATGCCTATTGTAGTTTTAATAGCTATAGGTTTTTTTATAGGATTTTTTACAGCAAAGGTTTTTAAAAAATAATAATTCAAAATACATCACCTATGTCACTGAGAGCGCTTATGAAGGCTTAACATAAAGAATAATATATGTTGCTTTTATCCAGATATTTTAATGGATAAATTAAACTAAAAATTATTTCAAAAAAAACTAAACGTTTTAATTCAAGAGAAGAAATATATAATTTTTAAAATACTAACTAGCTAACCTATGTACCTATTTTCTCTACTACCTTTTATGATTAACCAACAAAGTCTTTTAGAATCATGAATAATTTGAATTATAAAATCTGAATTTATGAAAAAAAAATTAACAAGTTTAACGATATTATTGTTTAATACCGCTGTTTTTTCTCAGGTTGGTATTAATACAGATAATCCAAAATCAACATTAGATATTTCTGTAAAAAATACAGGAGGGGTTATTGATAATACACAATCATATGGTTTACAAGCGCCAAGGTTATCACGCGCCGACCTATCAGCAATCCCAGAAACCAATTATGGTATAGACCAAAAAGGTGCAATGATTTACATTACTGATATATCTGGAGGGGTAACTACTGGACAAAAAATTAATGTAAATGCAATTGGTTATTACTATTTCGACGGATCTGTTTGGGTTAAAGTTACAGATGGTAATACAACTAACACAGGTGCATCAACAGAACCTTGGTATCAAAGTGGTACTACTAACCAGGCTACTGCTAACAATCAAAACATCTACCAATCGGGAAATATCGGTATTAGAACTGTAAATCCAGCGTCAGCATTAGATATAACAGGTGCTAGTGGGACTACTGATGGTGTTATATCAATACGCTCATTCGGGGGTGCGGCAATTTCTAACCCAGCAGGTACTATAAGTTTTGAAAAAAGTGGGGGTACACCTACAGCTCCCACTGCAGTTGCTACTGGAGACTTTTTAGGATCACTAACCTTTTCTGGAAATGATGGAGTTGGTCAAAGGACAGGACCCTCTATAAATGCGGTTGCTGCTGGTCCTGTTTCTGCAGGATCTCTCCCTATAGATTTGGCATTTTCGATGGGATATCCTCGTTTATGGGGATCTGAAAAAATGAGAATAACATCCAATGGTAATGTGGGTATTTATGTGTCAACTCCTCGTCGGTTATTAGAAGTTAATGATATAATAGGTGCAGCTGGTATTATTACTGCACCACCACAACCAGGTATGCTTTCAACTTTTGATACATATTTAGTTAATCAAATTTATAATCATTCAATTATTGTTACAACAGCACTAGGTGGTTCGTTTAATCTCTTTACTGATGGAGATGCAAGTAACAAATTTATGGGAGGTTTTCAAACCTTAACAGCTTATAATAATAAAGTTGGTATTGGTATTGGAAAAATATTGCAAATGGAGCCAGGTAATACACTGGAGGTTCTTAGTGATGCACCTGACACATCAGGTGTTAGGTTAAGCAATTTACCAAATGCTAGTTTCCTTGGTACTAATGAATATGGAGATATTATTAGTGTAACTTCTCCTACTCCTACTCCTGTTCGTGCCACCGTCTATGGAAATATAAATACTGGTTCAAAATCTGTAGCTTCTCTTATTTCAACAGGTTCATCCATCACTTTACCTGCAGGAATTTGGTTGGTAAAAGTAGGACAAATGATAAAAAGTACTTTACCCGGAAGTAGTGTAGATAATATGTGGATGAATCTTACATTATCTTCTGAAAATGTAGATGGTGCTAATCCTTCTTTCACTCTTGGAATGGGTTTCAATGGTAGTAATAATACGGTCTCAGGTTGGTTGGCTCCAGCAGCAACAGCATCGGGAGCAAATTCATTTTTAGAAGGCTCTTTTTCTGTAAATATTCCAAGTAATATTTCTTCTGCAACGATTTACCCAAAATTTAGTACAGTAGAAAAAACTACAAGCTACAGCGCTAGCCAAAGTGTTACAACGCAGAATAGTACAAGTAATTACCTTTATGCAGTGCCATTAAATTAATGTAAAAACAATTAAAACCTCATAAATGCTATCAAGTAATAGATGTTATATGCTCTGTTTATAACATCTAACATACACTAACCAAATCTAAAATTATGAAAAGAAAATTAACTTTTTTTATTTCAGTACTGTCTACCTCTTATGCCTTTTCTCAGGTGGGAGTAAATACTGATAATCCAATGTCAACATTGGATGTCTCTGTGAAAATGAATGGATCAACTATTGATAATTCGCAAATCTATGGTTTACAAGCACCTAGGTTAACGAGAGCTGAATTAATATCAACTTCAGGAACAACATCTAAATATGGTGCAAACCAAAAAGGTGCTATTGTATATATTACAGATGTTTCTGGTACAGATACAGGAGGAAGTTCTACGCAACGTCTTAACATAACAACTGCAGGGTATTATTATTTTGACGGAAGTGTTTGGGTGAAAATTACAGATTCTAGTACTCCAACAGCATCAACAGAACCTTGGTATGATAATCAAACAAAATTACCTGCGACAACTAATGTTCAGAATATTTACCAAAAAGGATACGTTGGTATAGGATATTTTGATGCTACAAAAGGTACTAGTAACGAAACTATAAATAGAGGCTCTCTTACGAATGCCTTTACAATTGCTGGTACAGGTGCAAATAATGATGATATGCTTATAGAATCAGTTTCTACTGATGCGAGCTCGGGTCAATTAAATTTTAAAAAATCTAGAGGAACATATGCTGCTAAAATTGACGTTGTCGCAGAGGATAAAATAGGTGAAATTCTTTTTAATGGTCCTAGTAATTCCTTTGGAAATCTAACCGTGAGATCAGAAACTCCCACGACAGGTTATCTTTCAATGGGCACAAATGGTACTGAGAGAATGAGAATTACAGGTACTGGTAATGTCGGGATTGGGACCAACGCCCCAGCTCAAAAATTAGATGTTTCTGGTAATATACGAGCGAATAGCATAACAAATGGCGGGAACCCAATTTCTGGCGATTTTGGTATTTACAACCAAAATAGTAGTTGGCTAAGAATTGCTACTCAAGGTTCTGATAATGGTGCATCTGGTGCTTCAAAAATTGCATTTTATACAAATGCTACATCTGCTTCACCTATAGGAGTTGGTACTAATCCTGCAATGGTTGTAGACGGAGGAAAGGTAGGTATCGGTACTGCTTCACCTTCTAACAAATTACAAATTACTTCCGGTACGACAGACACGTCAGGTCTAACCCTTACCAATGTACAAAATGCCAAGTTTTTAGCTACTGATGGATCGGGTGTAGTCGTTAAGAAACAGATTACCCAAAATGGTGGCGGATATCCTCTATCATATGACGAATCTACAGGCAACATGTATTACAACAAGTTATGGCAATATACAGGTGAATTTGCTCTTGGTCCGAATAGCGCAATATCTCCAAGCTCTATTTACCCTCTTCCAAACCAATATGATGGCGTATATGACATAACTATTAAAAGAACGAACTATTGTGGTTTCACGGGTTATGGAAAAGTGAGACTTGTAGGAGGTCAGGAGAATAATACTTGGAGAGTATATGGCTTGGAAGGTAGTTTGGCTACTAACAATACTACTACTTATCAAATGAGTAGTGGAGAGGAGGTTCTAAATAATACTGGTACTGTAAGATTAATTTATTTTAAGGCTAATGTCACTGGTTGTGCTAGTGGCGAGGGTTCTGATGGCATGAATATGGCAGTTGGAGTTGATATTTCTAATGGATACGTTTATATATATAACACTTCGGGGGCAGCTGGTCCTGCAACCAAAACTTATTACTATAATATAAAACAAGTACTATAATATAAAACAAGTACTATAATAAATATTTTTTATCACTTGTTATTTACTGAAAAAAATAATGTAACCACTGTAAAATAACAGATGTGTTATAAAAACTTATTCAAATTGTTGAAGCAAAAATATAATTGAACTAGCCCTTTTACTTATAAATTTTAAAAAATATGATTTTTCTGGTTGAGTTTTCAATATCTCATTTTATATACTTCTGTAGGGTGTATTAAATTATGATGAAAATACCCAAAGTAACTAATTAGTATTATCTAGTTTTTGCAAAAATATACATTCAGGAAAATTTCAAAAACAGCTTATTTATTTTAACAATAAAAATTAAAAATTATGAAAAAAAAATTAACCTTTTTAATTATAGTACTTTCTACAACATATACCTTTTCCCAGGTAGGAGTTAACACAACTACACCTTCGTCAACGTTGGATGTCTCTGTGAAAATGAATGGATCAGCTATTGATAATTCTCAAGTATATGGATTACAGGCGCCTAGGTTAACACGAGCTGAATTAGTAGCAACGTCAGGAACAACATCTAAATATGGCACAAACCAAAAAGGTGCTATTGTATATATTACAGATGTTTCTGGTACAGATACAGGCGGAAGTTCTACACAACGTCTTAACATAACAACTGTAGGGTATTATTATTTTGATGGTAATATATGGCAGGCTATAAGTATTAATAGTCAGGAACCTTGGAATGTGGGTGGGTCAACAACCCCAGCAACTCGAAATTCAGAAGCTATTTATCAAACTGGTTATGTTGGGGTAGGAAATTTTTCAGGAGATACCAATAGTAGAGGTTCTCTTACGAATGCCTTTACAATTGCAGGTACAGGTGCAGCTAATGATGATATGCTTATAGAATCAGTTTCTACTAATGCGAGCTCAGGTCAATTAAATTTTAAAAAATCTAGAGGAACATATGCTGCTAAAACTGATGTTGTTGCAGGGGATAAGATAGGTGAAATTATTTTTAATGGTCCTAGTAATTCGTTTGGAAGTCTATCTGTATTAGCAGAAACTCCTACAACAGGTTATCTTATGTTAGGGACAAGCGGAACTGAACGAATGAGAATTACAGGGAGTGGTGATGTCGGTATTGGAACAGCTACACCTTCACAAAAGCTTGATGTTATTGGAAATATACGTGCAAATAGTTTAACTAATGGCAGCAGTCTAATTTCAGGTGATTTTGGTGTTTACAACCAAAGCAACAATTGGTTAAGAATTGCTACACAAGGAAGTGATAATGGAGCATCTGGGACTTCCAAAATTGCATTTTTTACAAATGCAACATCTTCTTCACCTACAGGGACTAATAATACTCCTGCAATGGTAGTAGACGGAGGAAAAGTGGGTGTTGGTACAGTTTCTCCTACAGAAAGCTTACATGTTGCTGGAAATGTATTAGGAACTGGAACTGCCACATTCCAGAGTTTAAAAACAACTAGTATACCTAGTACTGCCTCAATAAAATCTGTGGTTACAGATGCTAATACAGGTACATTATACAGTAGAGATATTATAGAATATAAAGCTTCGAATCAAAATCTAGCTAATAATGCAAGTATACAAGTAACTGTTCCAAATGGTTTTTATAAAGTAACTGTTCTTGGAGTTAATAGCTGTGGACACAGAGCTATGTCTACCTTTAACATTGGTGGTTATAGTACAATATGGGCAATGTTGGGAAGTACACAAGGAACTGCATTGATTGCCGATCAAATTCTACCATATTCTTTCACTTCAACATCCTCTCAGATTACAGCTACTCATGATGATGGTCCAATATGTGCCGCTACAGGAACTTCTTCTGGATTTCAATATCAGGCCACTTTAGATAGTACTGGAACATTAACAATAACTAACAAATCTGGAGCTACTAAATTATTTTCTTTGACGGAGACACCTATTTAATTTACAAGCAAAATATAATAGAACTAGGTCTTTTACTAATAAATTTTTAAAATATGAATTACAAAACGATTTATATAGGAGAGCTTATAAAAGAACTTACTCTTGAGAAAGAAATTACGATATCACGTATATGTAATTTTATGGATTGTACAGAAAAAGAAGTAATTCAAATGTATACAATGAAAAGTATGGATACTGATATTCTTTTGAAATGGAGTAAGTTATTAGAGTATGATTTTTTTAGATTGTATTCTCAACATCTCATTTTATACGCTCCTGTAGGAAACATTAATTATAATAAAAATACCAAAAGTAATCAATCGGTATTACCTAGTTTTCGCAAAAATATATATACAAAAGAAGTGATAGATTATATTTTGAATAAAATAGAAAAAGGGAATATGACAAAAAAAGAAGTTATAGAACGATATCGTATTCCGAAAACAACTCTATACAAATGGCTTCATAAATATAACAAATAACATTTTAATTTTTCTACTAATCATTTTTCAAAATGATTAGTAGATTTTAAATTCCAAAAAAATGAATAATAGCATAAATTATAAGGCACTCTATACGGATATAATTAATGATCTTTATCCAGATGAGTTATCGTTATATCAAGATATTTTAAATAAAGAACAATTATCTTTTTTTGATATATCGAAGCTTAATAGATTAATTTTTCTTGACAAGAATCGTAATAATAGTAAGGTTAATCAAAAATTTAAATCATATCAAGAAAAGGATATTTTATTTATTTTAGATTATCAGAAGATAAATAAATTAAACAATACGCAACTAGCTATACATTTCAAATTAAGTAGAAATACTGTAGCAAAATGGAAAAAGAATTATATCTAGTTAGCAAAGAATATGCACTTTATATAATCATTTTTTAGTTAAAAACTTAGTTGTTTTTCAATGTTTGCTTTAATTTTTTATAGTTTTTTGAGCGAGTAATTTTTCCTTTATCTGTAATCAAAAGAGCTGCGTAATCTTTTTGTTGATTGATCAAATTCAATCCTTTTTCTTTTCCTAAAACCATGATAGAAGTGCTAAAACCATTACACATTTCAGCATTTTCTCCGATTACCGTAACGCCAGTTAAGCCCGTTGCAGGAATCCCCGTTTTGGGATTAATAATGTGTGAATAACGGACTCCATCAATCAAAATAAATTTTTCGTAATCACCAGAAGTCGTAACAGCAGCATTTTTCATTGAGAGAATATCCAACATTTTATGTCGATTAAATGGATTTGTAATTCCAATTTTCCAAAGTTCTCCATTCGGTTGATTTCCCCAAGTTGTCATATCACCAGAAGCATCTATTATACCAGCATTAATTCCTAAATTTTGCATAAAAGTTCGTGCTTTTTGTGCTGCATAACCTTTTCCTGTTGATCCAAAACCGATTTTCATTCCAACTTTTTTTAAGAATATTGTTGAATTTTCTTCATCCAAAATAATGTTTTGATAACCAATTTTTTCAATAGCTTTTGAAATTTCTTCCTGAGTTGGAATTTTGTCCATAGAACCATCAAATTTCCATATTTTTTCCATTGCTGCAAAGCTAATGTCAAAAGCACCATCGGTTAGTTCCGAAAAATAAATCGCACGTTTTGTTAAGTCAAAAACTTCTCGATCTACTTTTATGGGTTTTATTCCAGCATTTTGATTGACAAGAGAAACTTGTGAAGTAGGTTTCCAATCAGAAATCAAACTCTCGATTCTGATCATTTCATCAATTGCTTTATTGATGTTTTTTTCAACGGAAATAGAATCGGTGTCAACCAATGTGATTTTGAATTTACTTCCCATCAAAATTGTATCTCTAACTCCAACCGTTTGAGCATTCATCGGAGTTAGAACATACAATAGTATAAAAGTGAATATATTTTTTAGAATGAATTGCATGATGTTTTATTCATTTGTTATTGTGAGTAAATTTTCGTCTAAGTTCTCGATACAATTTTCTTATTCTGTTGAAACGAAAATCATTCGAACTGACGAAAAATTTCGTTTAATCCGTCACTTCGATTGTTTGAGAAATTTCGTTCAATTTTTCATTACTTATTTATGATTTCAGATTATTTTCGTCTAAGTTCTCAATACAATTTTCTTATTCTATCGAAACGAAAACCACTCGAACTGATGAAAAATTTAGTTTAATCCGTTACTTCGAGAGTTTTAAATATTCGTTAAAATTTTTCACTACTTATTTATGATTTCAGATTATTTTCGTCTAAGTTCTCGATACGATTTTCTTATTCTGTCGAAACGAAAATCACTCGAACTGACGAAAAATTTCGTTTAATCCGTCACTTCGAGTGTTTGAAATATTCGTTAGAATTTTTCAAAATTATCGAGAAGTAAGACGGATTTGTTTAAAACTTCTTTTTAGATAAATTAGGTAAATCTTCGAACTGTCCATTTATTAAAGCTTCTTTTTTTGCTTTTGACCATTTTTTTATTTGTTTTTCTTTTTCTATAGCAATTTCAACATTACTAAATGAAGTGTAAAAAATTAATTTCAAAGGTCTTCGATTAAATGTATATGATTTGTAATCATATCCAGCTTGATGTTCTTCGAATCTTTTGAATACGTCATTTGTAATCCCAACATAATATGAATTATCTGAACAAAGTAATATGTAAACAAAAGAAATTTGCATTCTACAATTTACAATAAAAACCGTCATTTTTTAATATTTTCATCTAAGTTCTCGATACAATTTTCTTATTCTGTTGAAACGAAAACCACTCGAACTGATGAAAATTTCGTTTAATCCGTCACTTCGAGTGTTTGAAATATTCGTTAGAATCTTTCAAAATTATCGAAAAATTAGACGGAATAAATTTTAATAACAATCCGTCAAAAATTGCCCGTTTGTTTTGAATTCTTCGAATGATTTATTCAAATGTTCTTGACAGATTTGTTCCAAAACTTTCTCTACATCATGTTGCATTGTGAGAGCACCACAAATCATAAGAATTCCACCATTTTGTAATGTTTCAGCAAAGAATTTAGCATCACGATTGACTAAATCCATCACATACTGTTTATTTTCTTCACGAGAAAATGCAATGTGAAATTGACTCAAATGATTCGTAAAAATTTGTTTCGTAGCAAATTCTTGATAAGATTTTGTTGTTTCATTATCATGTCTGAAACCACAGTATAAATGCGTTTCAATATTTTTTGAATTCTCATCAATCATCCCAAGAAAAGGTGCAATTCCTGTTCCGTTTGCAATCATCACAACTTTTGAAGCTTTTGGAAATCTAAAGGCTTTATTTTTTACAATTCGAGCTTTAATCGTAGAATTTTGAACCAAATTATATAAATATTGAGAACCTAATCCAAACTCATGCAATTTTACAATTAACTGTAATTTATGATCAACTTTTCCAACCGAATATAAGCGTTCTTTGTGATCGCTTTCGGGATAAATTGCTAATAAATCTCCAGATTTGAATTTCTCTTTTACATCTAAAACAACTTTAAATGTTGCATCTTCTTGTGTGATTTTAGTGGTAGAAATAACCTTAACATTTTTCAGTTTTGGTGCTTTTCCAACATACATCGCAGGCGTTGTTGCTAAAGGAATATCTGTCGTTTCTTTGTATGCAATGACCCAATTTGTGAATTCTTCCGGCGATTTATCATTTACTGTTTTCAAATCCAATAATTGAGTAGCCCATTTTTGATCATTCAACCATTTGTCAACTTTAACTGCATAGCCACAATAATCTGAATATGCTCTTGATCCAAATCCTACAACAGAAAATTCGATGGATTGGTTTTGTGGAAATTGTGTGATTAATTGTTCAAATTTCTTAGCATTCGCAGGCGCATCACCAATTCCATAAGTTGAGGTAAAAATGATAAGTTGTTTTGCTTTTGGAAAAATTTCATATTGATTCATTTGAGCGATGAATGATTTTTTTCCATTTGCTAAAAATTGCTCTTGAATTTTTGAGGCAAATCCAACAGTTGCACCATTTTCTGAACCAACTAAAAGGATAATTTCAGCTTCGTTGGCTTTATATTTATTTTTGCCAATTTTCGTTTTTGTACGTTTGAACGTAATTACAAATCCTGACCAAATAAAGAATAAAATGTTAAGCGAAGCAATTCCTAAAATCGCTGCCCAAATCACATTGGTGCGACCTGTGTGTAAATCGATATTAAATTTTTCTACAATTGCAGAATAAGGATTTAGCGATTCTGAAATAATCGCTCCATTTACTTGATTAACCGAAACCGATTTTTTTCTTAAATGGACGATAAATGGTTCTGCTTCATCATCTGGAATAAAAGGAAATTCAATCTTTTCTACACTACTTAATTTCGTGTTTTTAAAGAATTCAATGTCTTTTAAATCTTTTGGTTGTAAATTTTCTTTGGCTTGATGCTCGATTTCTTTTGGTTGACCAACTAAAGGTTCTAATCGCGCTAAGAAAATTAATGTTCCTGTTAATGCAATGATTAAAACTGGAATTAATAACCAACGTCCAGTTACAACATGGAAATATTGTGAAAAAGAGTCTTTGTTAACTTTGGTAAAGAAATTTAGAATTCCTTGTTGACGTTTTATGATTAAGATTAATCCACTGATTGAAATTAGCATCAATAAAAAAGAGACAACGCCAACGATTGCTCGCCCTGTTTCTTTTAGAAATAATGAACGGTGTAAGGCTGTGACCCAATTGATGAAATCACTTTTTGGAACAATTTCACCAATCTTTTTTCCTGTTGTAGGATCAATGTAAGATTTGATCGAATTTCCATCTTCGTCCATAGCATCAATCGTCACAAAATCATTGTGATCAACTTTAACTTCTATTATTTCAAAATAATGCTCGCGCAAAGTTGGTAAAACTTGCGCGAGTGTTATGTTATCGAAATTTTCTACTTTGTATGCTGGCGATTTTTCGTTTATTGCATCAACAGCCAAAATTACTCCTGTGATAGATAGGATAACTAAAAATGCTGAAGATAGAATTGCAAGACTCAAATGCGCATATCTCCAAATAGATAATGTCATTTTTATTGAACTTTAATAAAACGTACGGCTTTAATATAAACTGAACCTTTGATACCTGCTTTGTTGTCTAAATCCGCAGAATTTAATGCAACTTCAGCGTCTTTTGCAACATATTTTTGAGTTTCAACAGCAGATTCAAAACGTAATTTGTATCCTTTATTCAATTTTGCAGTATCAAACTCGATGACACGTGTCGCTCTCGCTCCTCCAGCAACTGAAGCACCTGTGATTCCGTTTAATTTTTCTTTCTTTTTACTATTGAATTTGTGCCATTCTTTTAACGTGTTATACCACTCGTTATCTGTTCCTAAAACCCCTAAAGTTTTTTCGTATTGTCCTTTTGGATTGATTAATGAAATCACTACATAGGCTTCTTTTCCTGTGTAATTATTCATCTGAATCATTGTTTTGTATTTTGTTGTTTGTGCAAAAGTGGCAGTTGCCATTAAGATTACAACTAATCCAACTAATTTTTTGATTAAGTTAAATTTCATCTCCTTCATTATTTTAAAAAGTCAATAGACACATTATTTTTCTTTAAGAATTCGTTTTCTCCAGCCAAATCATAAGCCGTTTCGTCAAATTCTGTTTTAATATCTTTTTTCGCTCCAGCAGCAAGCAAAGTTTTCAAGATTGCATCATCTTTCGCAATCAAAGCTGCTTTGTGTAACGCTGTATTTCCGTCTTCATCTTGTGCATTAATATTCACACCTAATTCAATCGCTTTCTTCACCAAATTTACATTTCCTTTATCAACAGCGATGTGTAACAAAGTTGCACCTTTGCTTTGAGTGGTTTTAAAATCAACTTTTGCATTTGTTAATAAAGCTTGTTTTTCAGTGAATGATTCATCATTTGGTTTGAAAGAATTGAACCAATAATAAGCCAAATTATTTCCATCTTTATCAACAATATTAGCTTTAGCGCCCTTTTCTAATAATAAAGAAACGATTTGAGATGTTCCAGAAGCAACGGCTTTCGTTAAAGCTGATTCACCATTTTTATTAACCGCATTTACATTGTTTGCTTTTGATAAAAATGTATTGATTAAATCTGTGTTTTTTCCTCCAGCAGCAACCATTAATGCAGTGTTTCCTTCTTTATCTGCAATTTTAGCATCAACACCTTTTGATAAGATAAAGTTGATTGTTTCTGAGTTTCCTCTGCGAGATAAAGCATGTAATAATGTTTGTCCGTCTGGATTTAACGCTTTCGGATTTAGTTTATATTTTGTAATTAATTCTTGGAAAACTTCTACGCCATTTTCTTTTGTTCTCGAACCTTGAGTGGCAAAAAATAAAGCTTGATCTGTAGGTTTTACACCTTTCGCGATTAATTTCTCTATGATTGATAAGTTTCCTAATTTAGCAGCATAATCCGCTACAGTACGTCCGTTAGCATCTTTTTCGCTTAATGATAAACCTTTTGAAATAAAGTATTCTGTCACTTTTAAATCATCATCATTTGCAATCGCTTCCATAATTAAATTAGTCCCATTTTCTCCTTTCACTTTTGGATTGGCACCAGCTTTAATTAACGCATCGTAAACCGCTATATTTTGATTTCCAGCACTCGCAGCATACGTAATTACATCGTAACCGTGGCTATCTTTATAGTGAACATCAGAACCTTTGGCTAATAAATAGTTTACCAATTCTAAGTTCCCTGCAGCCGCAGCCCATTGAAGATAAATTCTTGAGTGATGCGTTTTTTTGTTAACAGAGTTTCCTTCTTGTTCAATTAAAAATTTAGTCACATTAAAATCTGCTTTGTTGTTAATTGCTATCACAACTGGATCAAAGAAACCACCATTTTGAAAAGAAGGGCTATTTCCTTTCGAAATTTCAGTTTTTACAGTTTCTATTGTTGGATTATTTTTCCAAAAACTAGCGTCTATCAACGTATTCGTTTGAGCTTGAATAAATGAAGCGACAAGGATAGCAGCAGAAATGAATAATTTTTTCATATGAATAGAATATATTGTAATGATTATTTAGACTAATTTTAATTTGATTTCAAAAGTATTATTTTTATTTATATTAATTCTAATTAAATTAAATAAATTTGGTTAATTCTGCTAAACATCAGTTTTTTGAAAACAAAAAAAGATTGCTAATCTGCAATCTTTTATATTTCTAAACTACTTTATTCAGCTCGTCTTGGACCATTTTCTCTTGATTTCAAAACATTTTCTACATCTTCTAATTTGAAACCTTTGGCTTTTAATAAAATTAAATAGTGGTACATTAAATCTGCGGCTTCATTAATAAATAAATTATCGTTGTTGTCTTTGGCTTCAATTACCAATTCAACTGCTTCTTCACCTACTTTTTGCGCAACCTTATTGATTCCTCTTTTGAATAATTTGTTGGTATACGAATCTGGATCGTTGTCTAAATCAATTCTATCGTTAATGGTTTGTTCTAATTCATATACAAATCCGTGGTTGGTTTCTTCTTTAAAACAAGTCGTAGAACCTGTATGACAAGTCGGTCCAAAAGGTTTTGCTTTGATTAGAACTGTATCGTTATCGCAATCAACTGCAATTGATTTTACTTCTAAAAAGTTTCCTGATTCTTCACCTTTTGTCCATAATCTATTTTTTGAACGAGAGTAAAAGGTCACTTTTCCAATTTCTTGGGTTTTGTTAAAAGCTTCTTCGTTCATATAGCCTAACATCAAAACTTTGTTGTTAAGATAATTTTGAATAATAACAGGAACTAATCCGTCATTACTTTTATTGAAATCGATGTTCATCGTATCGGAATATTTTGTTCTTTTAAATAATTTTTAAGCGTCGGAATTGGAATTTCACCAAAATGAAAAATACTTGCAGCCAATCCACCACTTGCTTTTGTTTGGGTAAAAACTTCTGTAAAATGCTCCATTTTTCCAGCTCCTCCAGAAGCAATTACTGGAAGATTTACAGCATCAGCAACCGCTTTCGTGATATCAATTTTGAAACCAGCTTTTGTTCCATCGCCATCCATAGATGTTAACAGAATTTCGCCAGCACCTAATTCTTCTACTTTTTTGACCCAATCTAGTGTTTCCCATTCGGTTTCAATTTTACCACCGCTTACGAAAACTTTTTGTGTTCCGCTGACATCGCGAGTATCTACTGCAACGACTACACATTGCGATCCAAATCGAGCTGCTAAGTCTGCTATTAATTGAGGATTTTTAACAGCAGAAGAATTCACTGAAACTTTATCCGCTCCAGCTTTGATGACTGCCGAAGCATCTTCCACCGAATTGATTCCGCCACCAACCGTAAACGGAATATTAATCGCTGAAGCAATTTTTTCAACCATTTCAGCTAAGGTTTTACGCTTTTCTAAAGTCGCTGTAATATCCAAAAACACCAATTCATCAGCGCCTTCTTCTACATATTTTTTTGCCAATTCTACCGGATCTCCTGCATCGCGTAGTCCAACGAAATTAACGCCTTTTACTGTTCGTCCATCTTTGATATCAAGACACGGAATGATTCTTTTTTTTAACATTTTAGTTCTAAGTTCTAAGTTCTAAGACTTAAGGTTAGAATCCTACATCCTAAATTTAGAACTGTTTTTTTTATATTAATTTAAATACCTTTAAAATTACAACTTAAGTCTTAGAACTAAAGTTGTCGTTCTTTATAAATTTTTCGTAACCATTTAAAAGTCTTCCTACTTCTTCAGTTAATGGAAAAATAGTATCATAAATTTCTTGATTTAAATAGCCTAAATCTTTAGATAATAGTAGAAAATATTTAACTTCTTCTAAGGATCCTATTGAATGAGATAAGAAACTTAATCTGTGCGGAATTGTACTTTTCTTTCGACCTTCTACAATATTTGAAGGTACAGAATATGCGGCACGTCTAATTTGACTTGTGATACCAAATATTTCTTCTTTTGGAAAACTTTTGGTAATCTCGTAAATTTTTAATGTTAATTCGTGAGATTTTTTCCATACTAACAAAGATTCAAATGTATTCATAGCTATAAGTTTAGTAAGTAAAATTTACGAAATATTTTCCTTAGAACTTAGAGCATAGGACTAAGAACTTTCAAATCAATTCTCCCTTCATAAATCGCTTTCCCTAAAATTGCTCCTTCGCAGCCTAATTCTTTTACTTTGATTAGATCATCAATTGAGGATACTCCGCCAGAAGCAATTAATTTGACATCCGAAGCTGCTAAAATTTCAGCGTACAATTCGTTTGAAGTTCCTTGTAACATACCATCTTTCGCGATGTCTGTACAAATTACATAATCAATTCCTTTGGTTTTATATTCTTGGATAAAATTTATCACATCTAATTCTGAGGTTTCTAACCAACCATGTGTAGCAATTTTTCGATCTTTAGCATCTGCGCCTAAAATGATTTTATCGCTTCCGTATTGATCAATCCATTCTTGAAATAAGGTCGGATTTTGAACCGCAATACTTCCGCCTGTAATTTGGTTTGCACCACATTCAAAAGCAATTCTAATATCATCATTAGCCTTAATTCCACCTCCAAAATCAACTTTTAAATTGGTTTTAGAAGCAATTAATTCTAACGTTTTATAATTAATGATTTGCTTTGATTTAGCGCCATCCAAATCCACCAAGTGCAAATATTCGATACCGTAATCCTCGAATTCTTTTGCTACTTCCAACGGATTTTCGTTGTATATTTTTTTTGTATCGTAATCGCCTTGCGATAATCGAACGCATTTTCCGTCGATAATATCTATAGCTGGGATTATTCTCATTATTCTTTAGTTTTAAGGTGTAAGACATAAGATCTAAGGTGTAACTTCTTACGCCTTACAACTTAAGTCTTAAATTTATTTTAATTCTTTCATGACCTCTTGGATTGCACGCTCCAATTGAGGATCTTTATTTTCTAATCGATCTAAGAATGTATTTTTAATATAAATGTCAGGTTTAACACCAGTTTTTTCTAAATTTTGTCCATCCAAAGTATAAGTTCCCCAACTTGGTAAACGATAAAATGAACCATCAACTAATCCTTTTCCAGAAGTAAAAATGATCCATCGATACGTTTCTTGACCGATGATTTTTCCTAATTTTAAGGCTTTGAATCCTGCGGCTGTCATTTCTGCATCGCTTAATGAGTATTCGTTAATTAATAAAACAATTGGTTTTCCTGACGGTGCAAAGTTCGGTTGAACAGTTAATTGTCCTTCACGATATTTCCATTTCAAATAAGGTCTTTGCGATAAAAAGTTCAAGACTTTATCATGTACATTTCCACCTGTATTGAAACGCAAATCTAAAATGACACCATCTTTTCTATTCTCTTGCTCTACCATGTCTAATAAAAACACATCCAATTCAGAAGTAGACATATTTTTCATGTACGAATAAGCGATTCTATCGTTGCTTAATTTTTTTACACGCTGACGATTTTCATAAATCCATTCATCATATAAAAGCGATTTCAATTCGTTATTTGAAATTGGATGAATCTTCGTCGAAATTGTTTTTCCTTTTCGGTCAAATTCAAGCGTTAATTCTTCTAATTTTTTAGGCGTTGTAAAATAAGTTTCACGATTTTGGTTTTGATCGATTTTTTGCCCATTTACACTCACTAAAATATCACCTTCTTGAACATCAACATTTTTAAGGAAAGCAGGAGATTTTCGTAAGATTTTTTCAACTGTAAAAGGTTGATCTTTTCTGAAAATAATTCCTGTTTCGTTGGTGAAATAATTCAATCTTCGACTCTCTTCTTTTCCGAAAGATGAAAAACCTAAATGCGAAGAATTCAATTCACCTAATAGATCATTTAACAAAATTCTCAAATCATTTCGATTGTTGACATAAGGTAAAAACGTTGCATATTGCTCTTTTTTAGCTTTCCAATCGATTCCGTGAAAATTCTCATCATAGAAATTTTCTTCTACTCCAGCCCAAGCTTCCTCGTACATTTGATTGAATTCTGAAGCTAAGTTTTTATTGAAATTATATTTAATACTAACTTTTTCAGGATTTGTAGAACTAATGCCAAATTTGTAAACAGAATTATCGATTAAAGCATAAAGATTTTTCTCATTTTTTACGATAAAATCAGCGCCTTTGTTGAATATTTTATCTGTTTTATCTTCTTCAAAATCAGTGGTTGTTTTTCTGTATAACTGAAATTTTCCATTTTCTTGATTGGTGTTATAGAATAAAAATTGCTTTTTATCATCCGCAAAAACAAAAGGATTTGTCTGATATCCAAAACGATCTGTTACCAATTCAATTCGTTCCAAGAATCCTTCTGGATTAATAGTTAATGCTTTAAAATCGTTCTTTTCTTCTTTTTTCTCTTTCTTCTCAACCTTTTTTTCTTCGACAAATAAATTATCAAATTTCTCTGATTTATAAGCTTGATCAAACCAATCTAAAGAAGCGCGATAAATACTTGATTCTTGCATTCCTAAAGGATAGGACGGATTTTTTCTATCGCTTGAAAAATAAATATATTTTCCGTCTGGAGACCAAGTAGGATCAGCTTCAGAAACACCAGTATTCGTTAAATTAACAGTTGTATTTTTTTTGATGTTGTGAATAAAAATATCCAACTCGAAATTGCGTTTTGCAGAGAATAACACATATTCATCATTTGGAGAAAAAGATGGTTTCGAATTTTGGAAAGCCCAAATTTCATCTTTAACAATTGTTGATGATTTAAGTGATTTCAAATCTAATAATCTGACTTCATCGCGTCCACTTAAATAAACAGCTTGTGATAAATCATTGTTGAATGTAATGTCTCGATTATTTCTTAAATCAGAAGTTAATTGTTCAACTTTTCCTTTTCCGTCAGCCGAAATTTTAAACCAATTTTGATAACCTTTGTAGGTTTGATTGAAGATTAAATTTTTGTTGTCTTTCAACCATTTTACTTCTAAAACACGTTCTTTTCCATCAGAAATTTGATTGACAAACTTTCCTTCATTATCCGAAACAAAAATAATTCCTCTACTTACAAAAGCCATTTTCTTTCCGTCGGGAGAAATATCAAAATAATCAATATTATTTTCAACTTCAAAATTTTGTTCTTTTTCTAAAGATTTATTCGAATTAACATTAATTATAAGTGGTTTCGATGTTTTTGCTTTTACATCGTAAACAAATAATTGATAATCTTTTTCGAAAACAACTTTTGAACCATCAGCCGAAACAAAAGGTTTTTTAATCGAAGTTTCAAATTTTGTTAACGCTTCTTTTTTACCATTTGCTAATTGATATAAGTTGTATTCGCCATTATTTTCGTCCGAAATAAAATAAATAATTCCGTTTTTATCAACTGTTGGATTAAAATCTTTTCCGTTATAATCGGTATATTGTTTATAACTTTTTGTGGTTGGATTATATCCTAATAAATCTGGATTATTTTCTCCTTTATATCTTTTTCGTGTAACTTGACTTGCACTTTCAGACGAGTTGGTGAAAATATATTCGCCTTGAGGAGTTTCTACTAAACCATTTGTTGTGTTGAAATAATTTGTAAAAAGCGCTTCTGGTGTTTTTCCATCTAAATCAATTTTAAAACTTCCAAATCCATTATTTTGGTTTGATGTAAAATAGATCGATTTACTATCCCAGCTCCAACTTTCGACTTCGTCTTTGGCTTGATGAAACGTCAATTGTTTGATTTGTCCACCATTTATAGGCATTATATAAATATCGTAATTCCCATATTGATTAGAACTAAATGCCAACCATTTTCCATCTGGTGAAACACGAGGATTAATTTCTTCGCCTTCTAAAGCTGTGATTCTTGCTGCATTTCCGCCATTAATATCAGTTGACCAAATATCGCCATCGTAACTAAAATAAACCGTTTTAGCATCTGGACTTAAAGAAGGAGTAGAGGTGAAATACACTTTTTCCTGAGCAGAAACCTGTGAAATTGCAAAAGCACTAAGTAAAGTAAAAACTATTTTTTTCATGTGTGTGAATTTATAATTACTATAAACTTAGAAAGTTTTTTAATATTTGTTCTCCTATTCCTGCAGATTTCTCTGGGTGAAATTGAGTTGCGTAAAAATTATCTTTATTTAAAGCAGCTGAATATTCTAAAATATAGTCTGTTTTCGCGATTGTATATTCTGAATTTTCGCAATAAAAACTGTGTACATAATAAATGTCGGAGTTTTCTTTAACATCATTAAACAAAGGTGTTTTTAAATCATAAATCGTATTCCAGCCCATATGAGGAACAATTTCTGTTGAAGGAAATAATTTCACTTGAATAGGGAAAATTCCTAAACAATCGGTATTTCCTTCTTCCGAATAAGCGCACATTAATTGTTGTCCTAAACATATTCCTAAAGTTGGTTGTTTTAAGTTTTTAATAATTTTATCCAAGCCTTTTTCTTTTAAATAGGTCATTGCGGAACTTGCTTCACCAACTCCAGGGAAAATTACTTTGTCTGCATTTTGCAAGGTTTCAAAATCATCTGTAATTATTGCTTCGTATCCCAAACGAGTTACCGCATTGTACACCGATTTTACATTTCCTGCATTGTATTTTACTATTGCTATCATTTTTTTAGTTCTAAGTTCTAAGTCATAAGGTGTATAAGGAAAAGAAAATCCTTAGAATTTATACCTTAAGACTTAAGTCTACAAAAGTCCTTTTGTTGATGGTAAAATCATTTTTTCTGGATCGCGCTTAACCGCCACTTTTATAGCTTTGGCAAAGGCTTTAAAAATCGCTTCGATTTTGTGATGTTCGTTTGTACCTTCTGCTTTGATGTTTAAGTTTGCTTTTGCTCCGTCTGTAAATGATTTGAAAAAGTGATAGAACATTTCTGTTGGCATTTGACCAATCATTTCCCGTTTAAATTCAGCTTCCCAAACCAACCAATTTCTTCCGCCAAAATCAATCGCTGCTTGTGCTAAACAATCGTCCATCGGTAAAGTGAATCCGTAACGTTCGATGCCTAATTTATTTCCTAAAGCTTGAGTAAAAACTTCGCCCAAAGCAATAGCAGTATCTTCAATAGTGTGATGCTCGTCCACTTCTAAATCTCCATTGACTTTAATTACTAAATCCATTTGTCCATGACGCGCAATTTGATCTAGCATATGATCGAAAAAGTGTAAACCAGTCGAAATATCCGATTTTCCAGTTCCGTCTAAATTCAAATCGATTTTGATCTTTGTTTCATTCGTGTTTCGAACAATTGAAGCCGTGCGATTTTGAAGTTTTAAGAACTCGTAAATTTCTTTCCACGACGTTGTTTTTAAAGCAATCGTTTCATTTAAACCTTCGTTATAGTTGATCTCGTCAGCGCCTAAAGCTTCGTCATTCGCGATAAAAATTCCTTTTCCACCAAGATTTTGAGCTAATTTCACATCTGTTATTCGATCACCAATCACAAACGAATTTACTAAATCGTACTCTGTATTATTGATGTATTTTGTTAATAATGCCGTTCCAGGTTTACGCGTTGGAGCATTTTCGTGGGCAAAAGTTTTATCAATGTAAATATCCTCGAATTTCACCCCTTCATTTTCAAAAGCTTTTACCACGAAATTTTGAATCGGCCAGAATAATTCTTCTGGATTAGCGGGCGTTCCCAAACCGTCTTGGTTCGTAACCATTGCTAATTCGTAATCCAATTCTTTCGCAATTTTACCTAAATAAGTAAATGCTTCAGGATAGAATTCTAGTTTCGAAAAGCTGTCAACTTGGTAGTCGGCTGGCTCCAAGATCATTGTTCCATCTCTATCTATAAAAAGTACACGTTTCAAAGTTATATTATTTTAAGTGTTTGTATTAATTTCTGATTTTCAAGTTCCGTTCCAACTGTGATTCTCAAACAATTTTGACATAAATCATCGTTGTTTCGATTACGAATAACAATTCCTTTTTCAACCAATTGATTGTAACGTTCGTTCGCATTATCTACTTTAATTAAAATGAAATTGGCATCGCTTGGATATATTTTCTCTACAAATGAAATCTCAGTTAAAGCATTTTCTAAAACTTCTTTTTGTTGAATAATAGTATTTGTTACAGCTACCACTTTATCGTAATCGCTTAAAATTTCAATCGCTTTTAATTGCGTTAATTGATTAATATTATAAGGCGGTTTAATCTTGTTTAAAACATCAACAATTTCTTGTGAAGCATACAAAATTCCTAAACGGATTCCGGCCAAACCAACTGCTTTTGACAAAGTTTGTGTGACAATTACATTTGGATAATTTTTTGTTTCTTCAATCCAAGACGTTTCTCTAGCGAAATCAACATAAGCTTCGTCGATAATGACTAAACCATTGAAACGATTTACAATTTCTAAAATAGATTCTCTTTTGATGATTTCTCCAGTTGGATTGTTCGGAGAACACAAGAAAATCATTTTCGTTTTATCATCCACTTTCGAGAAAACATCTTTGATATTCGGTTGAAAATCTTCTTCATTTAATAAAGATTTTCGGTATTCAATTGCATTCAGATTAGCTAAAACTCCGTACATCCCATAAGAAGGAGAAATCGCAATAACATTATCTTGATTCGGTTCGCAAAATGCACGGAAAATTAAATCTAAAACTTCATCACTTCCATTTCCTAATAAAATCTGATTTGCAGGAAAGTTTTTGATTTTACTTAAAATCGATTTTACATTGCGTTGCAAAGGATCTGGATAACGATTCAATCCATTATTGAAGGGATTTTCGTTCGCATCTAAGAAAACGAAATTGTCATTTATTTCTTGAAATTCGTCACGAGCAGATGAATATGCTTTCATCGCTTTTACGTTGGGACGAATGAGATTATTTATATTAAATGAATTCATTTTAGTTATAAGGTTTAAGTTCTAAGACTTAAGATTTTGTTTATTTAATACTTTTGAATTATTCTTTGTGACTTACGCCTTAGATCTTAAGTCTAACAAACGTAGCGTTACCGCATTTTTGTGTGCAAATAATTCTTCGGCTTCGGCCATTAATTCAATAGCTGGACCGATATTTTGAATTCCTTCATNNATCAGCAGTTAATTTCTGAAACGTGATTTTCTTGATAAAACTATCAAAGGAAACTCCAGAATAATTCTTTGCATAACCATTGGTTGGTAAAGTGTGATTAGTTCCTGATGCATAATCTCCAGCGGATTCGCACGAATAATTTCCTAAGAAAACAGAGCCTGCATTAATAATTTTTTCGATATAACTTTCAGCCGTTTTGCAAGCAAAAATTAGATGTTCTGGTGCATAAATATTAGAAAAATTCACACATTCTTCGATAGAATTTAACACGATTCCTCTCGAATTTTCTAAAGCTTTAGCCGCTAATTCTTTTCTTGGTAGAAGTTCTAATTGAGCATTAATTTCAACAATAGTTTCGTTCAACGTTTGCTCGTTAGTTGTTAATAAAATCACTTGTGAATCTATTCCGTGTTCGGCTTGCGATAATAAATCAGCTGCGACATATTTAGGAACTGAGGTTCCATCTGCAATGACTAAAACTTCACTTGGACCAGCAGGCATATCAATAGCAACTCCAAAATTTTGAGCCACTTGTTTGGCAGCGGTTACATATTGATTTCCCGGTCCAAAAATTTTATCAACTTTTTGTATTGTTTCTGTACCAAAAGTTAACGCACCAATAGCTTGGATTCCGCCAACTTTATAAATCTTCTCAATTCCAATTAAATTTGCTGTATATAAAATCGCTGGGTGAATTTTTCCTTCTTTATTTGGAGGAGTACACAAAATAATATTTTGACAACCCGCTAATTTTGCAGGAATCCCTAACATTAATGTCGTAGAAAATAACGGAGCAGTTCCACCTGGAATATAAATTCCTACATTTTCTATACCTCGAGATTCTCTCCAACAATTTACACCTCTTGTTGTTTCAATAACTTTTATTTCTTCTCGTTGTTCAGCGTGAAATTTTTCAATATTAGAAGCTGCTAATTGAATTGCTTGTTTTAAATCTTCAGAAATTAAAGTTTTTGCTTCTTCAATTTCTTGAGTAGAAATTTCTAAAGAAGTTAACTTAACTTGATCAAATTTTTCTGTAAAATCAATTAATGCTTGGTCTTTTTCCGCTTGAATTTTTCCAAAAACATCTAAAACGATTTTTTGTAAATCTTGTGCTTCTTTCGTTGGTCGAGCTGTTAACGTTGACCAATCTGAAAGTTGAGGTTTGATATATGTTTGCATTTTGTTATGAATTACGATTTTAGAATTACGAATTACGATTGAGTCGTAAATTGTAAATCGTCAATAAAAAATTATAAAATCATTTTTTCAATTTCTAACACTAAAATTCCTTCCGCACCCAAAGCTTTCAATTGCTCGATGATGTCCCAAAAAGTATCTTCCTTAATGACTGTGTGGATTGATGACCAACCTTTCTCGGCCAATGGTAAGACTGTTGGAGATTTCATTCCGGGCAACAAAGCAATGATTTCTTCTAACTTTTCGTTTGGTGCGTTTAATAAAATATATTTGTTTTCAGAAGATTGTTTAACTGCTTCGATTCTAAATAAAAGACGATCTACAATAGCTTGTTTTTCAGCATCAAGATTTTTATTAGAAATTAAAACAGCTTGTGATTCAACCACTGTTTCCACTTGTTTCAAGCCATTTGTTAATAACGTTGAACCCGTAGACACGATATCAAAAATAGCATTTGCCAAACCGATACTTGGAGCAATTTCTACGCTTCCACCGATTTCTTCAATCTTAACATTAATTCCTTTTTCTTGGAAGAATTTCCCTAAAATACGTGGATAAGAAGTAGCAATTTTTTTATCTTGAAAATAACTTAAATCCGTATAAATTTCATCTTTCGGGATCGCTAAACAAAGTTTGCAACCTGCAAAACCTAATTGACGAATTTGTGCGACATTTTTATCTTTTTCCCAAACTTCATTTTCGCCTAAAATGCCTATATCAGCAACCCCTTGTTCTACATATTGCGGAATATCGTCGTCACGCAAGAATAAAACTTCGATAGGGAAATTTGGAGATTCGGTTCTTAATTTTCGATTACTTGTAGAGATTTTAATTCCGCAATCTTTCAATAATTCGAGTGATTTTTCACTTAATCGACCGCTTTTCTGAATGGCTATTTTTAATTTACTCATTTTTAATATTTTATATTTTTAAGTTTGAGTAAATCGATGATTAAATCTTGAAGTAACAAAAAATCCCGTTCGATTTACTCAAACGGGACTTAGATATTGTGATAAAATCATTACATACCACTATCTGCTCGCTTGAGTGCAAGTATGATGGTGATGATGTAATTGATTTGTGTACATTTTTATTTTTTGTTGGAACAAATGTAGAAAGGAAATTTTAATTGACAATGAATTTTTTTAAAATTAGAGAAAAGAGTTCTTAAGTAGATCAAAAAAAGTAAATTATTCTATTTTTTTGATGAAATAATAAGTTTTATTCAAAATTAAAGCGAAATATATATTTTATATTTCGCTTTAAAAATGATTATTTTTTTATGAATTTTTGAATTGATTCAGAATTATCGGTTTTTATTTTGATTAAATATAATCCTTTAGATAAATGATTAACATCTATTTTATTCAAATTTGTACCTTCAAAAAGTGTTTTTCCAGTTAAATCTGTAATACTTATTGCAATGATTTTTTTATCAGAATTTATATTAAGATAATCGTTTACAGGATTAGGATAAATAGAAATTTCTGTTTTGTTATTTTCATTTGTACCTAAATTCTCTAAATCTACAATTTTAACATTATCAACTATAAATCCAGAACCATAATTATCAAAACTAAAATCTACTTCAGTAATTTCATTGTTTAAATTAGAAATATTAGTTTCTTTTACTTTTACATTGTCTAAGAAATAAATAACTTTTTTCGTTTTTAAATCGACTTCTGCTTTTACATTGTACCATTTTTTAGGAGTCCATGTTCCCAAAACTATGCTGGTTTCCATGTCTTCGTAGGCGACTTCTCCGTCGTAATAAAAAAGTAAACCACCAACTAGATCGTAATCATTATTTTCATTGTATAATGCTAACATTTCGTAATTAGAATTGTCAGTGTTGTCTAAATATACATCTGCAGAAATAGAATATTTACGATACTTAATTACAGGATAAGCAATTCCTCCCCAATTACCTTCTTCAATTTCATTATTTATAACTTGTGCTGAATTTTTACCATCGCTTGCAAATGTGTTAATGACTTTAGAGTTGTTATCTGATACATATCCCCAATTAAACCAATTTTTTTGGTTATTAAGATTTCCTATTGTAAAACCTTCTGATTCTTCAAAAGATATTTTTTGATTTTGAGCATTAACACTCAATGATAATAAAGTTAAAGCTCCAAATAGTAAATTTTTCTTCATAAAGTATATTGTTTAGTGAATCGGCAAAGATGAAAATTTTATCTGATTTAATTTTAATAGAATGTGAAAATTATCGTTAAGATTTTAGACGAAGTAGTCTGACATCCAAAACTTTCTTTTACTTTTGCAGTAATATATGTTAGAAAAACAAGAAGCACAATACGAAAAAGTAGTTTTAGTTGGATTGATTACACGTGAACAATCCGAAGAAAAACTGACGGAATATATGGACGAATTGGAGTTCTTAGCTTATACAGCTGGAGCGACAGTTGGAGAACGTTTTACGCAAAGAATGGACAAACCTGATTCTAAATTCTTTGTAGGAAGCGGGAAGTTAGATGAAATCACAGCTTTTGTCGAAGAATATGATATTGATACAGTTATTTTTGATGATGAATTAACACCTTCTCAGTTGAAAAATATTGAGAAAGTTGTCAACAAAAAAATCATCGATCGTACACAATTGATTTTAGATATTTTTGCTCAACGAGCGCAAACTTCTTATGCGCGTACGCAAGTAGAATTGGCACAATACCAATATTTATTACCGCGATTAACACGAATGTGGACGCACTTAGAGCGTCAGCGTGGGGGAATTGGTATGCGTGGCCCTGGTGAAACGGAAATTGAAACGGATAGACGTATTATTCGTGATCGAATTACGTTATTGAAAGAGAAATTGAAAGGAATCGATAAGCAAATGGCAACTCAACGTAAAAATCGTGGTGCATTGGTACGCGTTGCGTTGGTTGGATATACAAATGTTGGGAAATCTACGTTGATGAATGTCTTATCGAAATCTGAAGTTTTTGCCGAAAATAAATTATTCGCAACATTAGATACAACGGTTCGTAAAGTGGTGATTGGTAATTTACCTTTCTTATTAACGGATACGGTTGGGTTTATTCGTAAATTGCCTACACAATTAGTGGAGTCGTTCAAATCTACATTAGATGAAGTTCGTGAAGCAGATTTGTTGGTGCATGTTGTAGATATTTCGCATGCAAGTTTTGAGGATCATGTAAATTCTGTGAATCAAATTTTAGCTGAAATTGAATCGAAAGAAAAACCAACGATTATGGTTTTCAATAAAATTGATAATTTTTCTTATATCAAACAAGATGAAGATGATTTGTCTGAAAAGAAATTTGAAAATTATTCATTAGAAGATTGGAAACGTACTTGGATGGCGAAAACAGATTATCCGACATTGTTTATTTCGGCAACGGAAAAAGATAATTTAGAAGATTTGCGCAAAACAGTTTATGAAGAAGTGAAAGAAATTCACATGAAACGTTTTCCTTATAATAACTTCCTTTTTCAGTATTATGATGAAGAAGAAGAAAATGATACGGAAGAATAATAGGTTTAATTTTTAGATTTTTTAAGATTAAAAATTAGAATTAATATAACCATAAGCAATAATCCAATTTGAATATTAAGACTTGTCGAGTTTTCAGAGGGATTATTGTACAGTTTTATAAGACCATTGATTATTATAATCAGGAAGAAAAATAATATTAGAGGCTTGTGTTTGAAATTCATAACTATAAGTTTGTATTAAAGTTAGGAAATTTATATTTAATATTTTAAAATAAATAAGAGTTCAGTTTTTGGACTCTTTTTTTGTTAACTTCAACATCTAATTGATAAAATATGATAGAGCAATTAAAATCAACTTTGCAAGATTTAGCGGATGAAGGAAAAGCAAAAATTATGATGCGTTTTTTCAAAACTGGAAAAGGAGAATATGGCGAAGGAGATATTTTTTTTGGGATTTCTGTTCCGAATCAACGTTTGATTGCGAAAGAATTTTATCAACAAGTTTCGTTAAATGACATCAAAAATTTATTGAGTTCCGATATTCACGAATATAGATTAACTGCTTTGTTGATGTTGGTTTTGAAGTACGAAAAATCAAAAGACGAACTTGTACGAAAAGAAATTATCGATTTTTATCTTGCTCAAACTTCTCAAATCAACAATTGGGATTTGGTTGACACAAGTTGTTATAAAATTTTGGGACATTATTGTTTTCATCAAAAACGAGAAGAATTGCTTTTTGAATTGGCGGATTCTGAAGATTTGTGGGAAAAACGAATCGCAATTGTATCAACGATGTATTTTATCAAACAAAAATCATTTTCAATTGTTCCAGAAATTGTGTTGAAAAATCTTAATCATTCACACGATTTAATGCACAAGGCAAATGGTTGGATGTTGCGTGAAATGGGAAAAATGAACGAAGAAAAGTTGATTGAGTTTTTGGACGAATATACGTTGCAAATGCCAAGAACAACGTTGAGATATGCGCTCGAAAAAATTGATCCAATTCTCAAAGATTATTATATGAAATTGAAATAGTTTGCATAAAAAAAAGTCGCTCACAGAGCGACTTTTGATTTTATATCAAGAATAAATTCTTACAAAATAACATGACCTAATTTCGTCAATTTTTGATGATCTAAAACTTTGATTTTTCTTCCTTCAACTTCGATTAATTCATCAGTTTTGAATTCGGAAATCAAACGAATTGCAGATTCTGTTGCTGTTCCAATCAAATTTGCCATTTCTTCGCGTGTCAACGAAATGTTGATAAATCCGTCTTTGTCTGTTCCTAATTTTCCTTCTAATAAAATTAAAACTTCAGCCAAACGTTCACGAACTGTTTTTTGTGCTAAATAAGTAATTGTTCTTGCATATTCTCCCAAATCTTTTGCAATTCTTTGTAAAATATTGAAAGCTAATTTTGGATTAACTTCTAATAATTTTAAGAAGAATTTTTCTGGAATATAATATATTTCAACTGGCGTCATTGCAGTTGCAGATGCACCAAAAACTTCTTGACTTAAGATTGAGCGATAACCGATAATGTCACCTTCGTTGATAAAACGTAGAATTTGCTCTTTTCCATTAAAACCAATTTTGAACAACTTAGCAGTTCCTTTCATGACGCAATATATACCTTTTGGTGTATGACCTTCTTGTATAATTTCGTCTCCTTTTTTTAGGTTGATGATTTTCTTTTCTTGCTCAAACTCCAATAATTCTTCCTTACTAAAAACCCCGAAAGACTCTGGGTTATCAAACATCGCTTTAATCGATACTACATTCTCATTAAACTCTGACATATCTTGTTGTTATGACTTAATTCATACAAAGTTAACGTTAATTCTGATAAAAGGAAAGTAATTTTGTAAAATAGTATGGAAGAGAATTGTTTTCACTGTGGTCAACGAATTGAAGAAGAGGTTATTCAGTTCGATGAAAAGGATTTTTGTTGTCAGGGTTGTAAAACGGTTTACGAGATTTTAAACGTAAATAATCTAAAAGATTATTACGACCTTAATCGTAATGCAGGTTTGCGTCCTGATGGAAAAAGTAATCATCAATTTGATTTCTTAAACACAAAAGAAATCTTTGATAAAGTTGTCGATTTTTCAGATGACGGCGTTACAGTTGTCTCCTTTTACGTGCCTGTAATGCACTGTACTTCGTGTGTTTGGTTGTTAGAAAGTTTGGATACGATTAATCCAAATATTATATCTTCTAATGTCAATTTTACGCAAAAAACTGTTCAGATTACGTATCGTGATGCGGATTTGAAATTAGGTGATTTGGCAAGATTTATTACAAATTTAGGCTATAAACCTTCGATTAATCTAAAAACATTAGACAAAAAGAAAAAAAGTAAAGTCGATCGTTCTTTGGTGAGCAAATTGGTAATTGCAGGATTCTGTTTTGGGAATATTATGCTTTTATCGTTTCCAGAATATGTCGAAGTTTTTGGTAATGTAAAAGAACAATGGTTAGATCAAAACAAAGGATATTTCCGTTGGACAATGTTCGCGTTATCGTTGCCTGTTTTCTTTTATTCATCTACCGATTATTTTGTTTCGGCTTGGCAAGGTCTGAAAAATAAATATATCAATATCGATGTACCTATTGCGTTAGGAATTATTGTGATTATGTTCAAATCGACCTATGATATCATTTTCGATATTTCGCCAGGTTACTTTGATACATTAGCGATGCTTCTATTTTTGATGTTGACAGGGAAATGGTTTCAGCAACAAACAATGCAAGCGTTGGCATTTGATCGAGATTACAAATCGTTTTATCCAATTGCAGTTGCGAAATTAGAAAATGGTTACGAACAACCAATTTTGTTAGCTGATTTGAAAAAAGGTGATCGAATTTTAATTAGAAATGAAGAAATTATTCCAGCCGATGCTATTTTGATGAAAGGTGAAGCGATGATTGATAACTCGTTTGTGACGGGAGAATCTCGCTTGATTCAGAAAAAAGCTGGAGATAAAATATTTGCTGGAGGAAAACAATCTGGTCATGCAATTGAGTTGGAAATTATTTCGGATGTTAATCAAAGTTATTTAACCCAATTATGGAACAATGATGCTTTCCAGAAAGAAGAATCTGAGTTGAATGCTTTGACGAATAAAATCAGTCATTATTTCACATTAATCATCCTTATTATTACAGCAATTTCTGCTGTTTATTGGTATTTCCACGATTCTTCAAAAATATTAGAAGTTGTTACATCAATCTTAATTATCGCTTGCCCTTGTGCGTTAGGTTTGTCTTCTCCGTTTATTTTGGGACACATGATGCGTATTTTCGGTAATAAGAAATTCTATGTAAAAAATACATCTACAGTCGAAAGAATGGAAAAAATTACAGATGTAGTTTTTGATAAAACTGGTACAATTACGGAAAGTGATGAAGCGCAAGTGCAATATGAAGGGAAAGAACTTTCTGAGTATCAAAAGCAATTGGTGAAAGCATTGATTAGAAACTCTAATCACCCGTTAAGTCGTACATTATATAAGAAGTTGACGGTTGATGATCATTTACCGATTTCTAATTACGAAGAGATTGTAGGTAAAGGTCAGCAAGCTGATGTAGATGGATATCAAATAAAAGTTGGTTCGAGAAGTTTTACGAATGCTATTTTTAATGAAAATACTTTAAATCAATCTCAAGTATTTATATCAATTAATGAAGAAGTTTTTGGTAAATTTGTTTACACCAATCGATATAGAAAAGGTTTAGATCGTTTATTGAAAGAATTGGATGCTTATCAGTTACACGTTTTGTCTGGGGATAATGATTCTGAAAAAGAATATTTAGAAACTATTTTTCCAACAAATGCAAAATTGATTTTTAATCAATCGCCAACTGATAAGTTAGAATACATCAAACAATTGGAACAAGATGGGAAGAAAGTGATGATGCTTGGAGATGGATTGAATGATGCTGGAGCTTTGAAACAAAGTACAGTTGGAATCTCTATTTCTGAGGATATTAACAGTTTTTCACCTTCGTGTGATGGAATTTTGGATGCAAAAAGTTTTTCTGCAATTCCAAATTTCTTAAAGTTATCGAAGACTACGATGAAATTTGTAAAAATTGCTTTTTTCATCAGTTTCTTGTATAATATTGTTGGGCTTAGTTTTGCTGTTTCTGGTTATTTACAGCCAGTTGTAGCGGCTATATTAATGCCAATAAGTTCTATTTCAGTGTTAATTTTTGCAACGGCAAGTACCCGAATTGCGGATAAATTAACAAAATGGAATTTAGATTGATTTTAAATTAGAGTTATACATACTGCTCTGACCAAAATCATTGTGATAAGAACTTAGGGCTTTGTAATTTTGTGGAGCTATGGGGATATTATTATTAATGATATTAGTTAGTGTCTCTTTGGGGGCAATTTTCCTTCTTTTATTCTTTTTAGGGTACAAGAAAGGGCAGTTTGACGAAGACGAATCTCCAGCGGTGAGAATGTTAAAAGATGATAAAAAAACACAAGATAAAATCGACTCATAATGCAAATGCAGACTTTTAGTTACGACAATAAGATCGTAAAGTATTTCCTTTATGCCACATTGTTTTGGGCAGTTATGGCATTTTTCTTTGGAGTATTGGTTGCAACTTTGTTGTTTTTTCCTACGTTACCAGAATACATCTTCGGATCGGATGATGGAACAATTGGAGGAAACATTCAAGGATTAATCAATTCGCAAGGAAAACTTGGTTTTGGTAGATTAAGAATGATTCACACAACATTTGCGGTATTCGCCTTTGTTGGGAACTCTTTCTTTACTGGAGCTTATTATTCAATGCAAAGGTTGTTGAAAACCAGAATGTACAGCGATGTTTTAAGCTGGATCGTTTTCTGGGGATGGCAATTATTTATTGTATTATCATTTGTAACATTTATCTTAGGATACAACACTTCTAAAGAGTATGCTGAGCATGAATGGCCAATTGATATTTTAATCGCGTTAGTTTGGGTATTGTTTGGAGCACAAATGTTCTTAACGATTGCTAAGCGTCGTGTACGTCACTTGTACGTTGCAATTTGGTTCTATATCGGAACTTGGGCAGCAATTACAATGTTACATGTGTTTAACAATTTAGAAATCCCAGTAACATTTAGTTTAACAGCTCCAAAATCGTACTCTTTATATTCTGGAGTTCAAGATGCGTTAGTACAATGGTGGTATGGGCACAACGCCGTAGCATTCTTCTTAACGACACCTATCTTAGGATTAATGTATTACTTTGTACCAAAAGCAGCTAATAGACCTGTATTCTCATACAAATTATCTATTATCCACTTCTGGTCATTAATCTTCATTTATATTTGGGCTGGTCCTCACCACTTGCTTTATACAGCATTACCAGGTTGGGCGCAAGCTTTAGGAACAGGTTTCTCTATCATGTTAATCGCTCCATCTTGGGGAGGTATGTTAAATGGTTTATTAACATTACGTGGTGCATGGGATAAAGTAAGAGAAAATCCTATTTTGAAATTCTTCGTAGTTGCCTTAGNNTATGGTATGGCTACTTTTGAAGGTCCAATGTTAGCAACAAAAACATTGAATAAAATTGGTCACTTTACAGACTGGGTTCCTGCTCACGTACACGTAGGTACTTTAGGATGGAATGGATTTATCGCATTTGGTATGATCTATTACTTAGCACCAAAATTATTCAATACAAAATTAGCATCTGTTAAGATGGCTAATGCTCACTTCTGGATTGGTACTTTCGGTATCTTATTCTGGGTAATTCCTATGTATGTTGCAGGATGGACACAAGGTTTAATGTGGAAACAATTCGCAGCAGACGGAACATTAGAATATGGTAACTTCTTACAAACGGTTACTATTCTTAAAAAATGGTTATATCCATTACGTGCATTTGGTGGAACATTGTATTTATTAGGATCAATCTTAATGATTATCAATGTTTGGAAAACTGTAAAATCTGGACACTTTGTTGCAAACGAGGAAGCAGAGGCACCAGCTTTAGCACCAAAAGCTTCTACACGTGCACAAGGAGAAGGTGTTCACTCTTGGATTGAGAGAACTCCATTGGTAATGACAATTGGAGCAGTATTAACTTTAGCTGTTGGTGGTTTAGTAGAGATTGTTCCTACAATCGTAGTAAAATCAAACGTACCTACAATCGCAAGTATCAAACCTTATACTCCGTTAGAATTAGAAGGACGTGATTTATATATTCGTGAAGGATGTAATGCTTGTCACACACAAATGGTTCGTCCGTTCCGTGACGAAGTAAAACGTTATGGTGAATACTCTAAAGCAGGAGAATTTGTTTACGATCACCCATTCTTATGGGGTTCTAAAAGAACTGGTCCAGACTTACACCGCGAAGGAGGTAAAAACCCAGACGCTTGGCATTACAAACACATGTGGAATCCACGTTCTACATCAGATGGTTCTATCATGCCACGTTACCCTTGGTTAATTGATAATAAATTAGACCGTGAATTAACGCGTGATAAAATGAAATCAATGGTTGCATTAGGTGTTCCTTATCAACAAGAAGATTTTGACAGTATGCAAGTTTCTATGAACAAACAAGCTTTAGCAATCGAGCAAACTATCTTTAAAGATGCGTCTGACTTGAAAGAGTTATATGCGAAAAAAGAAGCAGAAGCTAAACAACAAGGTAAAGAGTTTGTTCCGTTAAGAGATCGTGAGATTACAGCGTTAATCGCATATTTACAACGTTTAGGAACAGATATCAAAGCTGAACAAGTAGAGACAGCAAGTAACTAATGTTAAAATATTATAAAGAATTCCTTTCTCAGTATGAGTATGCATCTTTATTGCAGACATTAATCCTAATAGGATTTATAGCAGTCTTTGTGACGATTTTTGTTAAGGTTATGAAAAAACCAAAAGAGTTTTACAAAGACAGCGAGTCAGCAGCTTTAGATTTAGAACCAGAAGAGAACGAAAAAAATAATACAAAATGAGACAACGTACCCCGGCTTATATATTTATTCCATTAACGCTATTAGCAGTAATCTTAGCGTTTACAATGGTGACGCCAGTAGATGTAGTGCCAGAACCAGGTTTTCAAGGAATGATGCACAATTTATTGGAGCACTTGAAACATGTGTTTGCACAAGGAATTTTCTGGGCAGTATTAGCAGTTGCAATCGTGATGCTTTTAATCATCAATGCTTTAAACAAAGTTGTTGAAGCAGAGAAATTTAAAAGATTATCTGAAGAAGAACAAGCTAAATATTTAGAAGATGGTAAAATAGGTTACTTCAAAAGATTGTTCAGTAGTGCTGGTAAAAAACAATCAGACGAAGAAGAAGAATCTATTATCTTAGATCACGGTTTTGACGGAATCAAAGAGTTAGACAACGCTTTACCACAATGGTGGTTATCATTATTCTACTTTGGTGTAGTATTTATGGTAGTTTACGTAATGGCATATAGCTTCACAGACTTTGCTCACATGGACAAAGAATACGAAGAAGAAATGGTTTACAAAGATGCGCAAGATAGTATTTGGGCAGTTGCAAATGATATTGATATCACAGGAGCTGTAAACAAATCTAACGATCCTGCAATCGTAGAACAAGGTAAAAAAATCTTTGAGCAAAACTGTACTCAATGTCACATGGAAGGTGGTAAAGGAGGTATTGGACCAAACTTAACTGATGATTACTGGGTGAATCATGTAGAAGATAGTTTGTTCAAAAATATCTATCACATTGTTTATAATGGATCTCCTCACAATCCTCAAATGCGTGCATTTGGTCAACGTAAAGAGTTATCTGGATTAGCAATTGAGAAAGTAGCTTCTTATGTTTATTACATCAACCAAAAAGAACCTACGAAAACAGTTGCAGAAGGTGCAGCTGCTCCTCAAGGTGACTTAATGGAAGCATGGAAACAAAAGTAATTCATTAAATAATTACAACAAATATCATATTGAAAGAGAGCTTATTTATAAGCTCTCTTTTCTTTTTTAGTCGTAAATTTGTATACATTTAAAATTCACTAAAATGAGTGTTCAAAATTCTGACCCAAAAGATGAATTTAATTTAGACGATTATTTGGATGATAACAACCAAATGAAAGAAGATGTTCGTAGTTCCATTGGAACCATGGAGCGAACTGGAGAACGTAAATGGGTTTATCCTAAAAAGCCAAAAGGTAAGTTTACAAACTATAGGACGTATGTAAGTTATGTATTGTTAGCAATATTAATCTTAACGCCTTTCTTTAAATTACCTAATGGAAATCCATTGTTCAAGTTTGATGTTTTGCACAGCCAATTCATCTTATTCGGATTTCCGTTCTTTACATCCGATTTCTTCCTTTTAGCTTTAGGAATGATTACGACAATTATTTTCATCGTATTATTCACCATGGCTTATGGTCGCTTGTTCTGCGGATGGGTATGTCCGCAAACAATTTTCTTGGAAATGGTTTTCCGAAAAATAGAATACGCCATAGAAGGAGATAGAGCAAAACAAATTAGATTAGATAAGCAAGATTGGGACGAAGAAAAAATTCGTAAAAAATTATTGAAATGGACCATCTTCGCTATCATTTCATTTATTATTGCTAATGTTTTCTTAGCATATATTATTGGTGCTGACGCTTTATACGCAGTTATAAAAGAAGGACCAGCCGAAAATGTAGGAACATTGGTTGGATTAGTTTTCTTCTCAGCAATGTTTTATTTCGTATTCGCATGGTTTCGCGAACAAGCGTGTACATTGGTTTGTCCTTACGGACGTTTCCAAGGAGTATTAATTGATTCGCATACAATCAATGTAACATACGATTTCAAACGTGGTGAAGGAACAGCTGGTCGAGCAAAATTCAAAAAGAACGAAGATCGTAAAGCAGAAGGAAAAGGAGATTGTATTGACTGTGGTCAATGTGTTGTTGTTTGTCCTACTGGAATTGATATTCGTAACGGAATCCAATTAGAATGTGTTAACTGTACAGCTTGTATTGATGCATGTGACGAAGTAATGGAAAAAGTCGGTTTACCAACAGGATTGATTCGTTATGCTTCGGAAGATGATATCAAACGTGGCGAAAAATTCAAATTCACAAAACGATTAGCGGCTTATACATTTGCTTTATTATTATTAATTGGAGCAATGACAGCTTTCTTATTCTCTCGTTCTGATGTAGAATCTAAATACCTTAAAGTTCCTGGAACAGATTACAAGGTAGAAGGCAAATACTACGTTAATCAATTCGAGTATACATTGTACAATAAAACAAATGCAGACCAGATTGTAACAGTTCAATTGCTATCACACAAAAACTCAAAAGTAGAAATGTACGAAGGCGAAAATAAATTGAACATGGAAAAAGGTCAAATCATCCAAGGAAAATTCTTCTTGAAAATTCCAATGGATGAAGTGAAATCGTACAAAGAAAAAGTAGTGATTGGATTAGTCAATCAAAAAGGAAAAGTAATCGATAAATACGAAACGAGCTTCTCAGCTCCATTCAAATATTAATCATATGAAGTTAAATTGGGGACATTATGTAGCAATTGCTTTGGGATGTTTTATGATATTCATTCTATCGTTGTTATATTTTGCAGGAGATACAGGCGGAATGGTAACCGAGGATTATTACGAAAAAGAAATTCATTTTCAGGATGAAATAAATGCTGAAAAACGTGCAAATGCTTTGGCCGAAAAACCAGAAGTTATTGTACAAGCAAATGGATTTTTATTTCAATTTCCAGCAACTACTGCTGCCGATTTTAAAGGAGATATTTTTTTGATGCGTAATGATGACGAAACAAAAGATGTCAAAATGCCGATCAAATTATCTGATAAAAAGAATTTTTTAGTACCATCTGTTAAGTTAATTGACGGAGAATACGAATTAACTTTAAGCTGGAAAGAAAATAATCAAACTTATTTGATTAAAAAGTCCATTCGATGGATTTCACAATAGTTATCATAGCATTATCCATAGGTCTTACATCGTCCCTGCATTGCGTGGGGATGTGCGGACCTATTGCTTTATCTTTGGGATTAGAATCTCAAAACAAACTAAAATTTACACTTCGTAATTTGACTTATCAATTAGGACGTGTAACCACTTATACAATTTTAGGTGCAATTTTAGGATTGATTGGTGAATCATTTTCATTTGTTGGATTACAAAATTATCTAAGTATTTTGATTGGAGTTTTGATGATTATTATGGTCATGATTCCAAAATTTTACGAAAATGGTGCTACGCAACTTCGTCCTGTAAATGCCTTGATGGTAAAAGTAAAACTCTCTCTTGGTAAATTCTTAATCAAGAAAGATTCTTCCTCACTTTATATAGTTGGTCTATTAAATGGCCTTTTACCTTGCGGAATGGTTTACGCTTCACTTACAGCAGCCATTGGTTTAGGATCTGTTTATAAAAGTGCGATGTTTATGTTCTTCTTCGGACTTGGAACCTTGCCTTTAATGTTTGCAACCGTTTTATTTGGTAATTTTTTATCAGTGAAACAGCGTCAAACGATCTTAAAAATCTTACCAATTATCACACTTATTTTGGGTGTATTATTTATCCTTCGCGGATTAGAATTAAACATACCTTTTATCTCACCAGCCAAAGAATCACTTCAGCTAAATGGAATGGATGAGCATTGTATGTAGATTTTATTGAATAAATGTATTTTCTCAAAGATGTGAAAAAATATTACATTTGATTTTGTATTCAAAACAAAAATGGACAACTTCACATTTAAAGAAATAGCTGCTTTTATAGGGATTTTCCTTGTACTTGTCCTTGCCTTATTTTTGGTTACGGTGAAAACCAAGCATAAATTTTCCAACTGTTTACTTGCGTTTTTTCTTTTTACGACTGCTGCAGATGGTTTGAAGTTTTTGATGCGCGATTTCCCCGTCAATTATATGAACCTTGAAGCTTTCCGCTGGAGTTTTAACTATATCTTTCCCGCATCATTTTATTTCTATGTTTTGTCGGTTTGTTACACCAAATTCCGATTAAAACCGAAGCATTTATGGCATTGTATTCCTTTTGTTGCGTTCAATTTGTATATGGCTTATGGAATATATTTTCAAGACAGAGCTGGAAAAATTAGTTTTATCAATGAATTGAGCGAATCACCGATGATGCGATTTTTCTATATTCTTTTTGAAGTTCTGTTTCAAGTTTATTTTATTGCTTCATTTTTGGTCATTAGAAAGTCAAAAAAGGTCTATCTCGAGAATTATACCAATCCCAATATTTCAATACTTAATACTCTTTATAAAATCAACATTTTATTTTATGTTGTTCATTTTTTAGTATTGATAAGATGGCTGGTTACTTTTACCTATGGGAATGGAGAATTGAAGGAGTGGATTGTGATGCTTGATGGTATTTCTTTTTTTGTTTGTACTTGTTGGTATTTGTTTGTCGCATTAAACAATCCTGATTTCTTCCGAGGTGTGAATTCGGATTTAAAACCGATTAAAGAAGTAGTTACCGAAGAAAAACCGAGTCCCGAAATTAATGCGGAGAAAAATGCAGCAATCGAATCTTTAAAAGATTTTATGCTTAAAAATGAGCCTTACTTGGATTCATCCTTAACGATTCAGAATTTGGCGGAGCAAGTCAAGATGCCTGTGAAAGATTTATCGGCTTTGATTAATTTGTATATGGACAAACATTTTTTTGATTTTATTAATGAATATCGAATCGAAAAAGCCAAAGAAATTTTACGAGATCCATCCAAAAAAGATTTGACAATTTTAGAAATTCTTTATGAAGTAGGTTTCAATTCCAAGTCATCATTTAGTACTTCATTCAAAAAATACACAGGTACAACGCCGACAGATTTTAGGAAAAATCCGAATTAATTGGTAGTATTTCTCGGAAAATGAGTTCGACTTTTTTTAGTCGGTCGTGTATTAAAGCATTTTGACGCAGTTTTGCAGAAAAATAATTATTATTGAATATGAATCACAATCAAATGGTTTCGCATATGAAAAATACAATCCTTTTCCTTTTTTTGATTTTTTCAAGTTCCACTTATTCTCAAAATGTCAACGAAAAAATCAAATCTTTAGAGAATAATTTAAATGCTTGGGACAAGACTAAAACCAAAAAAACGACTTTAAAAGAGCGAATGGATTTTTACGAAGTCAATGCAGTAAGTATTGCTGTTGTTAAAAATTACAAGATTGAATGGGTAAAAGCCTATGGTTTTGCGGATGTCTCTGAGAAAAGACCAGCAACCACAGCAACGCTTTTTCAGGCGGCATCAATTAGTAAATCGTTTAACAGTTTGGGCGTTCTAAAGTTGGTCGAAGCCAAAAAATTAAATCTGGATCAGGATATTAACACTTTTTTGAAAACATGGAAATTCCCTTACGATTCGATTTCAAAAGGAAAAAAAATCAACATCGCACAATTGTTAAGTCATACGGCTGGGCTTTCTGTCAGCGGTTTTGGTGGTTATGAAAAGGGACAAGCTTTACCGACGATTACGCAAATTTTGGATGGCACAAAACCTGCAAATTCTAATGCCGTTCGTTCTATTTTTGAGCCTGGTCTCAAGTTTCAATATTCAGGAGGCGGCACGACTGTTTCTCAGTTAATTGTTGAAGATGTAACTGGTGAAAAATATGCAGATTATATGCAAAAGAATGTGTTGCTACCTATCGGAATGACGCAAAGTTCTTTTAATCAACCGCCATCGTCGGACAAGCAAAATCTTTTAGCGACGGGTTATAATGGAAAGGTAGAAGTTGTTGGCAAATACCATATTTATCCCGAACAGGCTGCGGCTGGTTTATGGACCAATCCTACAGATTTGGCGAAATACATCATCGAAACTCAACTGTCTTTACAAGGAAAATCCAATAAAATTCTTTCAAAAGAAATGTCAATTAAAAGGCTTGATAACAATTTAGGCGTATTTATTCAAGATTATAATGGTACAAAATACTTTGGTCACAGCGGAGGAAATGATGGATTTGTTTGTCATTACATTGGAAGTTTGGAAGATGGAAACGGTGTTGTTGTTATGACCAACGGTAGAAATATGCAGCTGATCAATGAAATAGTTTCAAATATTGCTTATCAAAATAAATGGAAAAATTATCCTTTTGAACCCATAAAAGAATCTATTTCGTTAACGATTAAAAAAGTCGCCAATCAAGATATTGATAAAGGCATTGAACTTTACAAAAAATTGAAGCTAACCAATCCAAACGATTACAATTTTTCGGATGCAAGCGAACTGAATACCTTGGGCTACGAATTTTTAAGAAATAACAAAATTGATGAAGCTATCAAGATTTTCAGTTTGAATATTAATCAATTTCCCGATTTAGCAAATGCGTACGACAGCCGTGCTGAAGCTTATTTTGATAAAAAAGATTTCGCAGCATCAAAAGCTGATTATCAAAAAGTATTGCAGTTGGAACCGGCCAATCAAAACGCAAAAGAAATGATTTCAAAAATTGAAAATGACTTGAAGAAATAGACAATTATGATAGTACATAATTTCGTAAAAAATATCAGTTTCCCTTTCCTTTTGATGATTTTTTCATGCTACACTTTCGCTCAAAATGTCACCGAAAAAATAGATTCCTTAATGACAAAATCTTACGAAAGAGGTTTGTTCAATGGAAATGTTTTGGTTGCCAAAAAAGGAAAAATCATCTATCAAAAATCATTTGGTTTTACCGACGAAACAAAGAAAACACCCTTAACCAAAAACTCAATTTTAAATTTTGGCTCTATTGCAAAGGAATTTAATGCAGTTGCAATTATGATGTTGATGGAGCGTGGTAAACTCAATCTTGACGAGCCGATTTCGAAATACAATTTAGATTTACCAAAATGGTCAGAAAAAGTAACGACAAGACATCTGATTAATTACGCCAGCGGAATTCCCAGAATAGAAAATGGGCTAATAGTCCCGAAAAATGATGATGAAGCTTGGAAGATTCTGCGAAAAACGGATACGTTGTTATTTGAACCTGGAAAGGATTACCGATACGATAATGGCAATGTTTTTTTGCAAAGAAGAATTATTGAAAAAATGACAGGAATGACTTTTCAAGATTTTGTGACGAAAAACATTATCAAACCTTTGAAAATGACTAATTCTGTGTTTGATGCAAAAGCAGGCTATAAAAACCGAACATCTTGTTATGATATGGACAATGTTCGATGCCCAGAAATGGAATTTATCAGCGGTTGGCTTTGGATGGACGCCAATGATATGTACAAATGGGTTGAGGCAATGAATCACAATCGTTTGATTTCCAGAAAATCCTTTGAAACATTATTGAATAATCCCTATACAAAAGACCATCAAGGTGGATCATTTGGAGATTATTTTGCAGAAGAAGAATTGCAGCGTCATAATGGTGTCTCCTACAAATTTGAATCTTTGGTGTTAAATGATATGAAGAATGATGTAGTTATCATTTTAGCGTCGAATAACCGCAATAAAGTTTGGGATTTGGGACATATGATTCATAAAATTATGCTAGGAAAAACATTTAAAATTCCTAGAAAATCGATTTATCAAGCTTTAAGAAAAGAAGCGCAAACTGATGTCAATAAAGCGATTGAGAATTATTATCAATTGAAAAATACTTCCGAAAAAGAGTATAGTTTTGAAAATCCAACTGAACTTAACACATTGGGTTACGAATTATTAAGAGCAGGCAAAATTAACGAGTCTATAAAAATATTTCAACTGGTTGTAAAAGAGTTTCCAAATAACGCAAGTGTTGCCGATAGTTTGGGCGAAGCTTATCTTACTAACAAGCAATATGATTTGGCGTTAGAATGGTACAACAAAGCCATCAATCTTGGCGGCACCAACGGTAATGCCGAAAGAATGATTGAGAAAATTATAGCCTTAAAAAACTAAAAATTGATTTCTCAAAATATTTAATTCAAATCACTCGAAGCCTTATCAAAGGTTCTAAATCTTGACAAGGCTTTCATTAAAATCCAACTTTCATCCTTACAAAATAAATTGTACTTTTAATTTAATGAAATACAATTAACGCGATGAAGTTCAAATCAGAATATATAGGAATTATTTTAGGAGCATTATATGGTTTGCTTTTTCGGTTAGTAATTGGTGATAATTCTTACAATATTTTTGATAATGGAGTATTAACATATACCTTCCTTTTCGGGATTCCAATTGTTATTGGAGTAGTTCCGATTTTGTATTCTTCTACAGAAATTTATAAATCAAAATTGAAACAATTTTTTTATCCAATAATTACAGTTGTAATTTATATTATGACGTGCTTAATGACAGGGATTGAAGATTTGGTTTGTGGATTAATATTGGGATTTCCAGCTTTAATAGTTGCAGGAATTGCGGGATTAATTTGTGGGAGTAGAACAGCAGAAAGAGAGAATGATAAAAAACTATACTCAATTTTATTATTGCCGTTGTTTTTATTTCCAATTGAAAATGTTTTTCCTGATAAAAGTGAATTGTTTACCACAGAAAGTTCTATTGTTGTGAATAATCAACCCGAAAATATTTTTCCTAATTTGATTGAAGTCAAAGAAATAAAGCAAGATGAATATAAAGATGGATTTTATCAATTTATAGGTGTTCCGCGTCCAATAAAATCGACATCTTTTATAGAAAATAATCAATTGGTTCGTATCGGAAAATTTACAGATGATTTGGAGTTATTTGAATATGTTACAGAATTGGAAGAAAACAAATATGTAAATTTCAAAATAGATATTTCAAAGTCTAAACTTCGCCAAAAACCAACTGATCAACATGTGTTGAAAGGAAATTATTTTAAGTTTGGAAATATAAATTATCGTTTAGAAAAAATAAATTCAACACAAACAAAAATTACACTTTCCTGCGTATATCAAATAAATTCTAAATTAAATTGGTACGGAAATTTTTGGGCAGAAAGTATTATTCATGATTTCGAAAATTCAAATTAGATTCTCATCAATAAATCCAACTTTCATCCTTACAAAATAAATCGTATTTTTGACGTTATCACTATATGTAGTGTAACTAAATAAACGTCAAAATGATAACACAATTAAGAGGTAAATTAATCGAGATTTATCCAACAAATACTGTAATAGATTGCAATGGGGTCGGATATTGGGTCAATATTTCATTGAATACGTATTCTACTTTGGAACACGAAGAATTGGTTACAATTTTTACACATTTAATTGTTCGCGAAGATGCGCATATACTTTATGGATTTGCAACAAAATTAGAACGAGAAATTTTTCAGAAATTAATTAGTGTTAACGGTGTTGGTCCAGCTTCTGGAATGATGATTATTTCGACACTTTCTTCCAAAGAAATTGCAACTGCAATCGCTCAAGAAGATGCCAAATTATTGCAAAGTGTAAAAGGGATTGGTGCTAAAACTGCGCAAAGAATCATTATCGATTTGAAAGATAAATTGGATCAAAATTTAATATTAGATGTTAATTCTACTTCGGTTAAAAATAAATCTAAGAATGAAGCGTTATCTGCTTTAGAAGTTTTAGGAATTCCTAAAAAATCTGCAGAGAAAATCATGGACAAAATCCTACAAGATCAGCCAGATGCAGACGTGGAATTCTTAGTAAAAGAAACCTTGAAGAAAATTTAATGAAGATTCATAACGAACCAAAAACTATTCGTAAAGGCTCTACTATAGTGGCTTTGTGTTTCCTTTTTGCAATGGGAACTATGAGCGATGTTATGGCTCAGGAAAGTGATACGCTTAAGTTTCCTATCCGAGATCAAAAAGGTGGATTGTTTTTAGATAATCAAATAAAATACGATGTACAATATGATGCGATAAAGCGTCAGTATATTTTATATCCTCAAATTGGAACAAGTTTAGTTTCCGAGCCAATCTATTTGACACGTCAAGAATACCTGACTTTGGTTCAGAATCAAGACATGAAAAATTATTTCCGAGTAAAATCTCAAACCAACGATCAATTTTATCGTGAAGAACGTTTTGGAGATAAGGAAGGAAAAAAAGAAGGAAGTATTTTACCAAGTTTTAAGGTGAAATCTAAAGCTTTCGAAACTATTTTTGGTGGATCAGAAATTTCATTGATTCCGCAAGGTTATGCAAATTTAGAATTGGGTGTTTTCTTGCAAAAGATAGATAACCCAATGTTGTTGCCACAAAACCGTCAAACGCTTACAATGGATCTTAACCAACGTATGCAATTGAGTATTTTGGGGAAAGTCGGAGAAAATCTTCAGATGAAAGTAAATTATGATACGCAAGCTGGTTTTGGCTTCGAAAATCAAATGAAACTTCAGTGGAGAAAGGCTTTGGGAAATAAATTGGATCCATTTGGAGGTGAAGATGATATCCTACAAAATATAGAGGTTGGTAATATTTCGATGCCACTTAGTACTTCGTTGATTACGGGTGCGCAGTCACTTTTTGGAGTTAGAACAGATCTTAAATTTGGTCGTACAAATGTGTCGGCTGTCTTTTCTGAGCAACGTTCGGAATCTAAAAATATCGTGGTTCAAGGTGGTGGTGTGATGACTGATTTTAAGGTCGCTGCCGAAAAATATGAATACAATAGACACTTTTTCTTAGGCCAATTTTTTAGAGATCGTTATGATAAAGCGCTAGAAAATTATCCTGCGATTAATAGTAATATCAACATTAGTAATATTGAGGTTTGGAAAGTCGATAAATCTGGAGGAAATCAACAAAATAGACGTGCTATTATTGCTTTGCGAGATATCGCAGAAGGTGATACAGCTCCTCAAAATGGTAATAATAAGTTGTATGAAGAAATCTTAGATAAAAAATTTACTAAAATTAGTGATGCGAGAAGCTTCTTAAATACTCATGAATTTAATGGAGAGCAATTTCAGGATGGAGAAAACTTTATCGTCAATGAAAATGTTCGAAAACTTGATGCTTCCGAATTCACTTTCTACCCAAAATTAGGATACATTTCCTTGAATACGCCTTTAGTTGATGGTGAAGATTTGTTAGCGGTTTCGTTTCAATATTCGTTAAGCTCTGATCCGACAAAGTTATACAAAGTTGGACAAATGTCGAGCGACACAGATAAACCAATTATTGCGAAATTAATCAAACCAAATTCTGCTGTTAATGTGGCCTCGCCAATGTGGGATTTGATGATGAAAAATATTTATTCGTTAAATGCTTATGGTGTTTCGAGTGAAGATTTCTTGATGAATATTAATTTCAAAGATAATGGTAAAGAATCATCGGGAACATTAAATTATTTACCAAATTCTGCTGTTTCAGAACAATCGCTATTACAAGTTCTGAACATGGATAGATTAAATTCGAACGGACAATTACAACAAAATCCTGACGGAAGTAAAGGTGATGGTTTATTCGATTTTCAATCAGGATTGACAATTGATACAGAAAGAGGAAACATTATCTTTACTTCTGTAGAGCCTTTTGGTAAATATTTGAGCAATAAATTAAAAGGTCAAAATGAAGAATACGTTTTCAATCAAATTTATCGTCAATTACCAAATACTCTTTCTGGCGAAAAATTAGCTAATCGTTATACATTAGAAGGTCGTTACAAAGGAACGGTGACAGATGGTATTCCGTTAGGAGCTTTTAATGTGCCACAAGGTTCTGTTAAGGTGACTTCTGGTGGAGCAACGTTGACGGAAGGCGTAGATTATACGGTAGATTATCAGTTGGGTCGAGTGAAAATTATCAACGAACAATTGAAAAATTCTGGAGCACCAATTAATGTATCTTTAGAAAATCAATCTACATTTAATTTACAGAAAAAACGTTTCATGGGAATTAATGTCGAGCATAAATTTAGTGATAAATTGATGTTAGGAGGAACTTTAATTAATTACCAAGAACGTCCAGTTACGCAAAAAACACAATTTGGTTCAGAACCTGTGAACAACACAATTTTTGGACTTAATACACAATATAACTCAGAAGCTGAGTGGTTAACTCGTTTAACAAATAAAATTCCAGGAATCAAAACTGATCAAATGTCGAACATTAGCGTTCAGGCAGAGGCAGCTTATTTGATGCCTGGAATGAACAAAGTTACGGGAGGTTATTCTTATATAGACGATTTCGAAGATGCGCAATCTCGCATTAGTTTATTAGATGTTGGTTCATGGAAATTTGGATCAACACCAGGAAAACCTGCTGGATATTCTGCTTCTGGTTATCACCCGTTCTTCCCGAATGGAATGAAAAATGACGATTTATCATTTAATAATGGTCGTCGTATGTTATCGTGGTACACGATTGATCCTCGTTTTTATGGAATGGGAGGAAGTTCACCTTTAACGGATCAGCAAATGTCAACGCATATGGCACGCCGCATTAAGTTAAAGGAACTTTTTGATCAACGTGATGTAATGGCTGGTACAAATTCGTACATCAGTACATTAGACATGACATTCTATCCGCAAGAACGTGGACCTTATAACGTTAATCCAAATGCAGTAGACACGAAAAATTGGGGAGCAATTATGCGTCCTATTTCAGTTTCTAACTTCAAAGATTCGAATGTGGAATACATCGAGTTTTGGATGATGGATCCTTATGCAGATGGAAAAGGAGGCGATGGAGAGTTATTGGTACATTTAGGAAATGTTTCGGAAGACGTCTTAAAAGACGGAGAAATGATGTACGAAAATGGATTGCCTCATTCTAATAATGGTGTTCAAGTTGTTGAATCAAAATGGGGGAAAACACCTCAGTTAAATCCAATTTTATATGCTTTTGATACAGATGGAGCTGCCCGAAAACAACAAGATTTAGGGTACAATGGATTAACAGATGAGGAAGAAGCACAACGTTACGGATTTACGAGTAATAATTTAGTGACAGGAGAATTAGATCCTGCGAATGATAATTATTTATTCTTCTTAGATGATCGTTTTAGAGGAGCATCAATTGGGAATACAGTTCAAGATCGTTACCGCTATTTCAGAAATCCGCAAGGAAACAATTCAACCGATAATCCTTTACACGCATCATCTTTAACACCAGATACAGAAGATATCAATGGTGATTTCAATTTAGATCAAACAGAAAACTATAATCAGTATACGTTAAAAATTAACCGTCAAACGTTAGAAGATCCAAACAATAAATTTATTGTTGCAAGAAAAACAGTTCAAGGAGAATTTCCAGACAAAACGAAACATGATGTTAAATGGTATCAAGTTCGTATTCCTGTTGATAACTTTGATTTAGATCTTGACGGAGATGGAGTAGAAGAGTTAAACAATGATGCGTCTATTGCGCAAGCAGAAAGCGTATTAACAGCTGCTCGTTTTATGCGTATGGTGATGCGTGGTTTCGAAGAAGAAACAACAATTCGTTTCGGTACGTTTGATTTAGTTCGTTCTGAGTGGCGTCGTTATACAAAAAATGTTTATCCTTTAATGGCTGCAGGAAATCAAGAAGGAACTGAAGAGGATAAAAATATTGATGATTTAGAAGTTGGTGAGGTTAGTATCGAACGAAATGGTACAGATCGCCCTCGTTATATGATTCCTCCTGGAGTTTATCGTGAACAAACACAAGGAGCAACGGGATATCAGTCTCAAAACGAAGCTTCGATGACTTTGAAAGCGAAGTTTAAATTAGGTAGCACTTCAAAAGCTATTTTTAAGAATACAAATTTAGATTTGCGCCGATACAAAAAATTACAAATGTTTGTATCTGCTCAAAACTTATTAGACAGAGCGTCAAATGCCATTGATAATGGTACAAAATTATTTATTCGTGTAGGTAGTGATTATACAGATAACTACTACGAATATGAAATGCCGTTGAAATATACGCCGCAAAGTTCTGCAACAGAAAGCACAGTTTGGCCTGATGAAAACTTTGTCGATCTGAATACAGATTTGTTTACAGATGCTAAAAAACAAAGGGATGCTGTTGATTTTAATACATTGCAACGTTTCAATTTTGCGTTTGATCAAGAGAATCCAAACAAAACAATTTACGTAAAAGGTCGTGCAACATTGGGTAATGTATCTTCGATCATGATTGGGGTTCGTAATACTTCTGGACCTACTGATAAAGAGGTTTTACTTTGGGTGAACGAACTTCGTTTAAGCGAAATTGATAACGAAGGAGGTTATGCAGCTTCTGCAAATGTACAATTCAATTTAGGTGACTTTGCGAATGTACAGGTTTCTGGAAGTACAAGTTCTGTAGGTTTCGGTGCTATCGATCAAGGTCCTGCGAGCCGTAATCAGGACGAATCATTACAATACGCGTTGAATGCACAAGTAAAATTAGACAAATTCTTACCAAAGAAATGGGGAATGGAAATTCCATTCGATTTTACAATTCAGGAAAGTTTTGTCGATCCAAAATATAATCCATTAGACAACGATATTATTTTTGATGAAGCGCCTAATAAAGCCGAATTAGAAAAAGTTGTTCGTACTTATACGCAGTTCAAAAGTTTTGCCTTTAACAATATTCGAAAAGTTAGATCTACAAATAACAACAACCCTGTTCGTTTTTATGATCCTTCTAACTTCTCAGTTTCGATGATGTATTCGGATAATTATTACCGTGATATTTACACGCAATATAACATCAACCAACAATTAAGAGCGTCGATTAATTATAATTTCGGATTTAGAGGAAAATCTTACGAACCTTTCAAAAAATGGCGTGCGGTTCAACCAAAAGAGGAATCAGGAAAATATTTACAATTTATTCGTGAATTTAATGTGAATCCTTTGCCAACACGTTTCTCTTTCCGTACAGAGATTGCGCGAACGTATAGTGAAAGACAATATCGCGATATCAGTCAATATTTAGGAGGAGGAAGTTCTTCGAGCTTAATTCGTCCGACATATAGTAACAATTTCTTGTTCAATTGGCAATATAATTTAGGTTTTGATTTGACAAAATCGTTGCGTTTAGATTTAACATCTTCGACAATGACGTTGAATGATGGAACAACTTTCCAGCGTGCAGATCAAGATATGATTTGGCAAAATATGTTCACAATTGGACGTCCAGTTCAATACGATCAACAATTTCAGGTGAATTATAAATTACCTTTAAAATTCTTCCCATATCTCAATTGGATGAATGTTGAAGCAGGATTTACATCGAATTATAACTGGGTTGCAACTTCTACTGCTTACAGAAATTTTGAAGTAGACGGAAGACCTGTTAATTTAGGAAATGGTACAGCTCAAAACTCGAATTCGATCAATTTGATGGGAGATTTGGATTTTGCTAAATTCTATCCAGAGTTTAAAGGTTACAAACGCTATGATTCGATTTTGAAAGGCCGTCGTGCAGAAATAGATTCGTTGAATACAGTTTACACAACTTTATTCTCTAAGAAACGTCGTACAAATAAGAAATCAGCATACAAATTCAAACATAAATTTACAGCAAAAGATTATGGTTGGATGATTTTATCATCACTAAAACGTGCTAATTTTACATTTAATCAAACAAATGGAGCTGTAATTCCAGGATTATTATACGAGCCAGGTTTCTTTGGTGTTGATGGTAAAAATGGTCCAAGTTTAGGCTTCGTTTATGGAACACAATTCGATATTAAACGACAATTAGTTGAAAGAGGATTGATTGTAGGAGATGAATTGATGACAGATGCGTATCAAATTACAAAAGGTTCTGATTTTAATGGAACTGCTTTGATTGAGCCAATTCCAGATTTACGAATTGATTTGAGTGCAAAACGTACAAAAGATCGTCGTATTTATCATTCAGGATTCAATTTAGCAGTCGAAAATCCTTACATTGATGAATTAGCAAATCTTAATATTTCGACCGTAAATATCAAAACAGCTTTCAAAGATGGAGATGCAATTTTTGAGCAATTCCTAACAAATACTAAAACTATTTCTGGACGTTTAGCACAAAAAAGAGGTAGCGGAAATGTAGATGGACTTGGTTATTACGAAGGATTTAATGCAAGAAGTTCTGATGTACTTTTACCAGCATTTTTAGCGGCGGTGCAAGGAAAAGATGCAGGTTCGTCTAAATTAGGATACAATCGTTCTATTCCGGTTCCGAACTGGCGCGTAACGTACACAGGATTGAAATCTGTTCCAATTATCAATAAATATTTTGATAATGTTGAGGTTTCGAGTTCATATAATTCGACATATACAACAACTGGTATTCAGTCCAATCCAAACTTTATGTTAGATACAGGAATTATGGGTGGCGGACAAGTGACTGGTAAAGATGAAAACGGAAACTTCTATACGCAGAATTTATATGGAGCGGTTACGATGATCGAATCATTTTCACCATTATTGGGAGTGGATTTAACATTCCGTAACAGTATGCAATTACGTGCGCAATATAACAGAGATCGTTTATTATCATTAAGTACAACAAATTATACGTATACAGAAGATTATGGATCTGAATATATTATTGGATTTGGGTATATTTTCAAAGATTTCAAAATGAAGATTCGTTACCAAGGAAATCAGAAAACAATCAAAGGTGATTTAAATATTCGTGGAGATTTCTCATTAAGAGATAATCAAACAACAATTCGAAAAGTAATTTATAACTTTGATGACGTACAAAATCCAAACATACCAACAAGTATTTATGGAGATTCGCAAATCACAGGTGGACAGCGAATTATGACGTTTAAGTTAACGGCAGATTATAACGTAAGTAAGAATTTGAACTTGAGATTCTATTGGGATCAGATGATGAGTAAATATAAAATTTCAACAGCTTTTCCAATTTCTCAAATTCGTGCCGGATTTAGTGCTACCTTTACATTCGGAAATTAAAAAAACAATAAAACAAACATTATGAGCATTCCAAACAATTTAAAGTACAGTAAAGATCACGAGTGGATTTCTGTAGAAGGAGACTTTGCAACAATCGGTATTACAGCTTTCGCACAAGGAGAGTTAGGAGATATTGTTTATGTTGACGTAGAAACAGAAGGAGAAACTTTAGGTCAAGAAGAAGTATTTGGAACAGTAGAAGCAGTAAAAACAGTTTCTGATTTATTTATGCCAATTAGCGGTGAAGTTGTAGAATTTAACACTGAATTAGAAGGTGAGCCAGAATTAATCAATACTGATCCTTACGGAAAAGGGTGGATTATCAAAGTTAAAATTGAAGATGCTTCTCAATTAGATACTTTATTAGATGCAGCTGCTTACGGAGAATTAATCGGTGCATAAGACAAAGAAAATAATATTTTTTGCATATGTAGCGTTGGTGTTTTATCTGACGCTACTTCCACAAGAAAATTTCTCGAAATTAAGCACAATCAAAGAATTAGAAATCTTTTTGGAGATTGATAATTTTGATAAAATAGTACATTGTGGAATGTTTGGGATGATGACGATTTTGTTATTTGTCGCATACAAATTAACAAACCTACGCTTGATGATAATTCCGTTTTTGGTAAGTTTCCTCATCGAAATTTTACAAGGCGTTTTAACTTCACTTCATCGTAGTTTTGATTTTGTCGATTTAATGGCAAACTTATCCGGAATCGCCCTCGCATATATCGCAATAACATATTATTTACAATATAAAAAAACTCAGTAGTATTACTGAGTTTTTTGTTTTTAGTATATTTAGAAATAAAATTTATTTACTATGTTTAAAACAAAAAGTATATGGAGTATGATAATTTTCTCTTCTTTATTTTTGATAGTTATTTATGTATTATTGAATAATCATTTTGATAATTCAACTAAGGAAAATTACAGATATACTATTGCTACTTTGACTAGAATTGATTTTATAGGTAAGAATTCTTCAAATAAAATAAAATTTAATTATTTATATAATGATAAATTAAATAATGGTAGTGACTATTTCGATAATGATAGCACATCTTTCTATAATAGTAAAATAGGTAAAAGATTTTTAGTTAAAATCAATAAAAATGAATGGGTTAATAGACTATTTTTTACGACTAAACTATATATAAATAAACCTGTTCTAGATAATATAAAAGAAGCTCCATCACAAGGTTGGAAAGAGTTACCAAGCTGGGCTAAATAATAAAATTTCACTTACGACTTCTTCATTTATATTATCAATTAAGAAAATGTCATTCCGAGTTTGTCGAGGAATCTGAGATTCTTCATTCCGCTAACGCTACATTCAGAATGACATTATACGTAAGTCATGTTGAATTCGTGTCAACATCACATCAAAATAAAAAAGCAAACTTTCGCTTGCTTTTAAATTGTATTCTAATTATATGTTTTATTGAAGTTCGAATTTCGAAACTCGGAATATGTTTTACCTGTTCACTTACTTCATCAATTCCTCTGGAATATCACAAATCGGAATTGGAACCATCTTGTGTTGGTTAATACGATTTAATCTCGAATAAATCTCGAAAACTTCTTTTTCTCTTCCTTCAAATTCATCTGCAGTTTTTCCAGCTTCTTTCGCTTTCATCGCCCATTCCAATTCATCGTAATTTGCTCCTAATTGATCTTCATCCGAACGATCATCGCCAAATAAACCATCGGTTGGTTTTGCTTTTTGAATATCTGTATTAATGCCTAAAAACTCAGCAATTTTATACACTTCCGATTTCATTAAATCAGCAATCGGACTAAGATCTACACCGCCATCACCGTATTTTGTATAAAAACCAACGCCAAAATCTTCGACTTTATTTCCTGTTCCTGCAACCAAATAATTGTGTAAACCAGCAAAATAATAAAGTGTTGTCATACGTAAACGAGAGCGTGTATTGGCCAACGCTAAATTCACTTTGTCTGTCGTTTCCGTTTCTGGTAAAGCCGAAACCATTGCATCAAAAGTTGAGGTTAAATCAACTTCTATCGAATCGATTGGCGACGAAAACTTATTTTTTAACCATTCAATATGACGTTTTGCTCTATCCGCTTGATTTTTTTCTTGATGAATTGGCATTTCCAAATTAAGCAAAGGATAACCTGTCATTGCACAAAGCGTTGAGGTTACAGCCGAATCAATTCCGCCCGAAATTCCAATCACAAAGCCTTTTTGGTGCGCTGTTTCCAAATAATCTTTCAACCAAGAAACAATATATTCTACAACTTTTTCAGTTTGCATAGTTTAATAATTTATTTCAAAGATAGCAGATTATGAAAAAAATTAGGGTTGAAAATACTACAGATTATTTTACTATTTTTGTTAGCTAAATAACCAAGCAATGAAATTTGTATATGGCTTAGCTTTTGCGAGTTTAATTTTATTTACTGCGTGCAAAAAAGAAAAATCGTGGGAAGTGGATGTCAAAGAACAAAATGTTCAGTTGAATATTCATGATATCAGCCAAGATTTTTTTAACGATTCGATTCCTTTAGCGGCTTTACGAAAAGATTATCCTTTCTTTTTTGATGCAAAAACTGCGGATGACGTATGGGAAAGTCAACGTCGTAATAAAGAAGAATTGAGTATTTATGGACAATCTCGAAAGGTTTTTGGAGATTTTAAAAACTTAAATCAATCGTTAACGCCGATGTTTCAACGTTACCAATTTTATTTTCCAGAATATAAAATTCCGACGGTTTATACCTATTCATCAGGTTTACAAAATATAGATTATCCTGTGATGTTTAGTCAGCAATCTGGCTTGATGTTTATTGCGATGGATGCGTATTTGGGGTCAAAGAATAAATTATATGATAGCATTGGCGTAGAACGTTATTTACGCACAAATTTAGATTTTAATCGTTTGCCTTCTCAAGCTGTTGATGCAATTGCGAATGATGTGGTAACATTTAGCCCAAGAAATCAATTATTTATTGATAAAATGATTTATGAAGGGAAGAAATTGATTTTGCAAGATGCATTGTTAACAGTTACACCAGACGAATATAAAGTTGGTTACACGCCAGAACAAATTCAGTGGTGTATTGAGAACGAAGGTCAAATTTGGAACTTTTTTGTGGAGCAAAATTATGTATTCAGTTCAGATGCTTCTTTGGATAAACGCTTTTTAGCAGTTAGTCCATTTTCAAAATTTAATAATGAAATAGAACAAGATTCTCCAGGAAGAATTGCGGCTTGGATTGGTTTGCAAATTATTCGCCAATACATGAAAGAGAATCCGAAGGTAGAATTGAAAGCTTTGTTAGATGATATGGATGGTCAAAAAATCTTCAAAGATTCTAAATATAAGCCAGCTTTAGAAAGTAATAATTCAACAAATTATACAACAAAAACAATTGATGGTAAAGTTTACCATTTTGTGAAATAAACTAATAATTAGAAGTTATGAGAACAACAAATATTACGGTAGAGATTGAATTGGACGAAAATCACGTACCAGAAAAAATGACTTGGAATGCACCAGACGGTGGAATTAGTCACGAAGAAACAAAAGCAATGTTACTTTCTGTTTGGGATGATAAAGCAAAAGAAGCTTTGCGCATCGATTTGTGGACAAAAGAAATGACACAAGATGATATGAAACGTTTCTTTCACCAAATTTTAATTTCGATGTCTAGTTCTTACGAAAGAGCAACAGAGGAAAAAGAAGTTGCAGAAAGAATCGCTGCTTTTGCAGAAGAATTTGCAATTGCTTCAAAAATTAAAGGTTAATTTACTGACCAAATAAAACTTTAAGTCGAATTTCGTAACATTTTGGTTAGAAATTCGACTTATTTTATATCTTTAATTTTCTGACAAGAATAGTCTATGAAACAATTATTTTTTACTTTACTATTTATTACTTCTCTTTCTTCGTTTGCCCAAGAAGAATGGACAATTGAAAAGTGTATTGAGTATGCTTCGAAAAATAATTTGACTGTTCAGCAGAATACCATCAACCAAGAAATTTTCAATAAAAATTTAGAGTTAACCTACAATGCATGGTTGCCAACGGTTTCGGGTTATGTAGATACTAATTTTACAATCGGAACTTATAATCCAACAATAGAAAAGGGATATTATCAATTTGCGCATTCATTTGGCGTACAATCTAGCATCAATATTTACAATGGTGGAGTTGTTCAATTGAATAAAGACAAAGCTGCTTTGGAATTAGAAGCGTCGAAAGTACAAACTGCGATGACGATAAATGATATTTCGTTACAAGTTGCAAATTATTATTTGGCGGTTTTATTGAACAAAGAATTGAAACAAGTTGCAGTAGGAAATCTAACTATTTCGAAACAATTATTGGATCAAAATCAAAAGAAATTCAAAGCTGGTTCAGTAGCTCAATCTGTTGTTGCTCAATCTGAATCTGAAGTCGCGACAAATACACGTGAAGTGGTAAATGCACAAATCGAAATAGAGCGTGCATTGTTCAATTTAGCGATGTTGTTGCAATTAAATGATTACCGAAATTTTGCTGTAACTGATGTCAAAATTCCAGATAATGTAACGTCTCAATTGTATAATTTGGATGATGTGGTAGAAACGGCTTATCAAAATCAGCCTTCTGTAAAACATGCCGAATTGCAAATTGATGTTGCTGCGAAAGAAACTCAAATCGCGCGAACTTCATTATTTCCAAAAGTGACAGGAAGTTTCAATTTCGGAACGAATTATCTACAATATTTCAATAAAAGATTACGTCAAGATGCATTATTAGAGCAATTAGGACATAATGTAACAGGCGTTTTTGGAGTTGGTGTGAGTATTCCAATTTGGAATCAATACTCCTATAAAATTAATATTCAGAAAGCATTAATCAACGAGGATTTAGCAAAAGTTGACCTTCTACAATCGAAACAAGAAGTGTTGAAAAACGTTCAGTCTGCTTATTTCGAGGTAAATAGTTCTTATGCGTCATACGATTCGTCGAAAGAAGCGGTAAAATATGCGAAAATTTCATACGATTTTGCACAGAAATCTTACAATGCTGGAGTTATTAATCAATATGATTTTAACCGTTCGCGTAATGACATGATGGTGGCAGAATCGCAAATGTTACAAGCGAAATACAACTACATTTTCAAACAAAAAATATTAGATTTCTATGCTGGCGTTCCAATAACGTTGGAAGGAAAATAGAGGTTAAATGAAGTAAATAGAGAAAATATTAATCAAATTATTGAAAATTATTTTCATAAAAGAGTTTCAGAGTGTAATAAATATTTCTAAATCTATTCTAAAATCATAAATTCAAACTTTATACATCAATTTTCCTTGTGTATCTTTGCAACATGGCAACAATCTTAAATTTAGAAACTTCAACAAAAAATTGTTCGGTTTCGATTGCTAAAGATGGCGTTCAACTATGTTTGGTTGAAGAAAGTGATGAAAATTATGCACATGGTGAAAAACTGAATCAGTTTGTGGATTGGTGCGTGGAAGGCGCGCAAATAAATTGGAAAGATATAGAGGCGGTTTGTGTTTCAAAAGGCCCAGGTTCTTACACAGGTTTGCGTATTGGCGTTTCGTCTGCCAAAGGTTTTGCATATGGATCTGATATTCCACTTATGGCAATTAATTCGTTGCAAATTTTGGCGGAATCACAATTGAATCAAGAGGTCGATTATATCATTCCGATGATTGATGCAAGACGAATGGAAGTCTATACAGCTTTGTTTGATAAGCAAGGAAATCAGTTAACAGAAACAGAAGCTAAAGTAATCGATGAAACTTCTTTTGAAGAATTGAAAGGAAAGAAAATTATTTTTGTGGGTGATGGAGCAGAAAAATGTCAAGAAGTTTTAGCGCATTTAGATGCTACGTTTATACAAACTTTTCCATCGGCAAAAGATATGATTCGTGTTGCGGAAGAAAAATTTAACCAAAAATCATTTGAAGATGTTGCGTATTTCGAGCCATATTATCTGAAAGATTTTGTTGCCGGAAAAAAGAAATCTGAATAAAATAAAAAGAGATAATTTATGAAAAATCTTGTGTTGACAATTGCTTCATTATACGGAATGACGGCGGTTATATTAGGCGCTTTCGGAGCTCATGCGTTCAAGAAAATTTTACCAGCCGAAAAATTAGCAAGTTTTGAAGTCGGAGTACGTTATCAAATGTATCACGCAATTGTTTTGTTAGCTGTTGGAATGTATTTTCAATTTAATAACGGATTAGAACGTTCTGCTGCTTGGTGTTTAATTGCCGGAACATTTGTTTTTTCTGTAAGTATCTATTTGTTGTCATTCGCAGAACATTGGAACGTAAACCTTAAATTTTTAGGACCAATTACGCCACTTGGAGGATTATTCATGATTATCGGTTGGGGTTTATTGGCTTGGATTTTTATGAAAGGAAAATAATTTTCTTTAAATTTATATAATTGTTAATCAGTTATATGAATTTGTGGAATAAATTATTGGTTGGATTATTATTTTTCCTTGCAATTAATACAAAAGCGCAAGATAAATTAGTATTGACGATTCCTTTAATCTTTAAACATAGCGACTTTGAATTGAAATTGTTAAACAATCAACAATTCAAANNCTTCTTAGCTGTATTGTAGAGTTAGATAAAAACGGTAAAGAAATCAATAATGCTGATTATGGTTTTGCTGAAGGAACTTATCAAGTAAAGGATAATAAATTAATCTTAACTGTAAAATCTTCAAGCAACTATTATTCTTTAGAAAAAGAATATTACTTTTTGATTCTTGATAAAAAGACTTTTTTGATTTCTAACAAGGATCGAAAAAATCTCAAAGAAGCAAGAATGAGAAGACCAAATAAATCTTTTCCGAATTATATTATAGATACGGATAATCGTAGAGAATATACATTTTATAGTACTGATCAAAAAGTAACTATCGAAGGTTACGAAAAAGATAAAATATATCAAATGTTTAAATAAAAAGGACACTTTATAAAGTGTCTTTTTTATTTTTAATCTTTACCATTTATCATTTTAGAAACAATTCCAGAATTTTTATTGACTTCATCGATAATAACTCCTATGAGATGAATGAGAAAGAAGATAGGAAACCAATAAATTGCAGTTTTATGCACTTCTTCCATAGGGTCTTTGTAAGTTCCATTTCCCCACATTAAATAAAATCCTGTCACAATATTAATTAGCATTAACAAATAGAAAATCATATAAATTATTCCCTGAAATTTTTCAGATGTTGAATGACTTTTCAAAGGATTAGGAAATCGGATTCCCTTTACCAGCATATAAACAATTCGGACAGCAAAAAGAGCCAAAGCGATATAAGCAAATATTTCGTGCCATTGCCACATTGGTTCTAAAGAACTTCTTCCAATTGTTTTTAAAGTAGCATCAGAAATGTTTAAACCTTCTTTTGAAACTTCATTAGTAATCAAAGCAGAAAGATTTTTCTTGTTCATCCATTCCATTCTCAAAAAACCAGTTAAGAAAAGCATAATTATCGATATTCCGATTGTCCAATGTAATAATCGATGAGTTAAAGTGAACTTTTTCATAATTTATAGTGATTAAAAAAACCTCTCAAAATTGAGAGGTTTTTGTTGTATTTTTTTATTCAAAATCGTCTTCTGAGAATTCGAATTCTTCAAATGTACATTCTATTTCGAAAGGAATATCTTTTTCAGATTCTTCTACAAAATCTTGCACTTCACCTTTCCAATTCAAGGTCAAAATTCCTTTGTCATTTACACTAAAAGTTAATTCGTTGTTTACCGTTTCGTAATCTTCTTCCGAAACATTCAACGTTGTGTAATATACTTCCACAGTTTCACCTTCTTCGTCTTCTTCCTCGGCAAAACCGTAAGGAATAGAAACTTTTTTACCGTTTAATTCCTCTACAGATTCTACATCCAAAGGAAAATCATCAATAAATAAAGAAAGTTGAGGAAAATCGTTTTGTAACGAATCGCCTTCTACGTGTTCTAAGTCATCAGTCGAATGTATTTCGACCAACAAACATTTTTTATTTCCTTGAAAAACGACTTTGCATAACGATTTTTCAATATTATAATTAAATGTTTCATCCGGATGGAAGAACTTAATTGTTTTCATTGTTTTGTTAATGTATGTTATTAATTATGAGTACGAATATAATTAAGTTCAATTAATTATCACAAAAAAAATGAGAGAAATTATATTTTTTCGCCTCTAAACCAAAAAAGCCATCTATCTAAGATAAATGGCTTCTATTATTTTATGAATATTCAATTCGATTATTTTGCAGCTTCTTCAGTTGCAGCAACTGGTTTAGCTGATAAATCTACTTGTAATAAAACTTCGTCTTTTACAATAGATCCTCCACCACCTGTGAAAACAATTCCGAAATCTTTACGGTTAATTCCAAATTCTTCAGATTTGATTGTTACACCATTCGCATTAACAGTTACATTAGCTTTGAAAGTAACATTTTTAGGAACTCCACGGAAATCTAAGTTTCCAGAAATTTCTGAATTGTAATCTCCACCTTCTAAAGCTTTAACTCCTGTAATTTCGAAAGTTGCAGTTGGGAATTTTTCAACGTCTAAGAAATCAGCAGATTTTAAGTGTCCGTCTAATTTTCCTTTGCTTTCTGCATCAGCATCTAAATCTTTAGATTCGAAAGAAGCAAAATCAGCAACAAATTTTCCTGATTCTAAAACTCCGTCGTGTACTTTTACAGAACCTTCTTTTAATTTTACAACTCCGTAGTGACCTTCTTCTGGTTTGTTAATATCGTCAAAAGTTTTTCCACCTTTCCAATTTACAACAGATGCAGTTGTATCAACAGCATATTCTGCAGCTCCTTCAGTTGATGTTGCTCCTTCTTGAGCTTCAGTTGCAGCTTTAGTTTCAGTTTTTCCTCCACAAGAAGTTAATGCAACAGCAGAAACAACAGCCAATCCTAAGAATAATTTTTTCATATTGCTTTTTTTAATTTTTTCTTTTACAAAACTATAATATAAATTAATAGTTGATATTGATTTATATCAATAAATGAAATAATTAAACAATTATTTCATATTGAATAAATCTAATACCTTAGCCAAACATAAGAAAAATTATTCAATCGTGCTAAACGTAAAACAACTCAGTTATAATTATCCAGATTTCGAAGAAAAAGTACTCGATAACATCAATTTTGCAGTTAACAAAGGCGAAGTGGTAAGTATTATCGGAGAAAGTGGAAGTGGAAAATCAACTTTACTGAAATTGATTTATGGATTGTTGGATTTTAAAGAAGGAGAAATTTACTATCATACCAAAAAATTACGCGGACCTGCTTATAACTTGATTCCAGGTCATAAGATGATGAAATACGTAGCGCAAGATTATGATTTGTTAGATTTTGTAACGGTTGGTGAGAATGTCGGGAAATTTTTAAGTAATTTTGATTTAGAGCTTAAACAACAACAAATTGACGAAGCGTTAACGGTTGTTGAAATGTTAGAGTATAAACATATTTTTCCGAATAAGTTGAGTGGTGGTCAGCGACAGCGTGTGTCTATTGCACGAGCTTTGGCACAACAACCCGAAATTTTGTTGTTGGATGAACCTTTTTCTAATTTAGATCAAATATTAAAATTAACCATTCGAGAAAAAATTATGGATTGGTGTAAAGCGCATCAAATTACAGTGATTTTTACAACACATGATTTGAGTGATGCTTTTTATACTTCGGATAAAATTTTAGTTTTGCAAAACGGAAAAATGATTCAGTATGATGAGGTCGAGAATGTGCGAAATTTTCCTGCGACAACTTATGTGGCCAAACTTTTTGGTTATGTAAATGTGTTGGATGATTCACAAGATTTAGGAATTTATTCTTCTAAAATTGTCATTTATCCAGAAGAAATTACAATTTCTAAAAATGGAAAATTTGAAGGAAAAGTAATTTTATCAAAATTTCAGGGAAGAGATTATTTGGTAAGATTTACATTCAAAAACATTGAATTGTTGACTTATTCTTCTCAAAAATTAATGAAAGATGAGTTGATACATTTTGAAGTTATAAAATTTCATCAATTATGCATTTAGAAAGTTTACAAGTAACGGAATTGTGTAGCGAACGATTAATTTTGATGCCATTCACGATTTCCATTTGCGAAAATATATTACAAAATAATTATACCGATTTAGAGCAATTAAATTTGATTAGAGGAAAAGGTTGGCCAGATGCAGATGTAATCGAAACATTGCCTCGAATTATTGTGAACTTGTCTAAAGTTGATGCACCAACAGGTTTCGAATCGTGGATGATTATCAAGAAATCAACACGAGAAATAATTGGTGACATTGGTTTTAAAGGTTATAATTTTGTTGGAAGAAGTTGTGATATTGGTTATGGAATTATCGAAGCAGAAAGAAAGCAAGGTTTTGCAGTGGAAGCAGCTGCGGAATTGATAAATTGGGCATTTACAAAAGAAACTTTAGAAGAAGTAACCGCTTGTTGTTTGATAGAAAATATTGGTTCAACGAAACTTTTAACTAAACTAAATTTCACTGAATTGAATAGAGATTCAACTATGATTTATTGGTCGTTGTTGAGAGAAAATAAATTGAGTTAAAGAAAAGAATAGATTTTTCGATAAACTTGGAATGATAATCAGATATAAAAAAAGCGAAATTCAAATTATGAATTTCGCTTTTTTGTTTTTATTTATTCAACAAGAAATCTAAAACTTCTGCTGTAAAATCTTTCGGATTTTCGGCATGTAACCAATGTCCTGCATTTGCAATTTTCTTGATTTCCGCATTTGGAAAACGCTCCTTGATAATCATTTCATCTTCTGGCATAATGTAATTTGAATTTGCGCCACCCAAAAATAAAGTTGGACCATCAAATTCGCCTTTCAACAATTCAGAACCAATCATCTCTTGATAAAATTTATCCAAAATATCTAAATTGAATCGAAAAGCATATTTACCATTCTCGGCGTGGTAAACGTTTTTCAATAAAAATTGTCGCACACCAATTTCAGGAATATATTGTTCCAAAGTCGTTTCTACATCTTTTCGAGTTTCAACTTGATCAAAATTAACAGATTTCAACGCTTTGAAAATCGCATTATGATGAGGTTGATAAGCTTTTGGTGCCATATCAGCTACAATCAAATGATCTAATCTATTTTGATGAATCATCGCAAAATCAATCACAATTCTTCCGCCAAGCGAATGTCCCAACAAATGTGCTTTTTCAATAGAATTTGCATCCATATAATTCACGATATCTTGTGCCATCGCTGCTAAAGAAGAATCTTCGCTATGAAAACTACGTCCATGATTGCGTAAATCAATCAAATGTGTTGTAAAATATTCGCCAAAATGTTTTCCTAATGTGCTCCAATTATCCAATTGTCCAAACAATCCATGAAAAACCAATAAATGTTTTTCACCAGAGCCGACAATTTTGCTATGTAAGATTTCTGCCATTTTCTACAAATTTGCTAATTCAATTTTACGTAAATACGCTTGTATCGTATTTTCTAAACCTAAATATAGAGCTTCAGAAATTAACGCGTGACCAATAGAAACTTCGGCAATTGTTGGAATTTCGCGAATAAAATATTCAATATTATCTAAACTCAAATCGTGTCCAGCATTTACAGCCAATCCATTTTCGATTGCTAATTTTGCTGTTTCTTTGTAAGGAAGAATTGCGTCAAGATTTCCTAAACCGTATTGCGTCGCAAATTCTTCTGTGTACAACTCGATTCGATCAGCACCAGTTTTCGCAGCACTTTCAATTAAAGCAGGATTTGGATCTAAGAAAATAGAAGTTCTGATTCCAGCATCTTTAAACGTTTTAATCACATCTGTTAAATAATCAAAATGTTTGATTGTATCCCAACCAGCATTTGATGTAATCGCATCTTCTGCATCAGGAACCAAGGTAACTTGTTCTGGTTTTGAGTTTAAAACCAATTCCATAAAACTATCAATCGGTTTTCCTTCAATATTAAATTCAGTTGTTACAACAGGTTTCAAATCGTAGACATCTTGGTAACGAATATGACGTTCGTCTGGACGCGGATGAATCGTAATTCCTTGTCCTCCGAATTCCTGAATTTTGATTGCCGCTTCTACAAGATTTGGCGTATTTCCACCACGCGCATTACGAATTGTAGCAATTTTATTTATATTAACACTTAATTTAGTCATGATTTTATATTATAATTTTTTTATATCAGAAAGCGAAATGCTTTGCATAATTTCTAAGTCAAATTTACGACAAGCTGTTAACAAATGATCGAAAATATCAGACTGAATTCTTTCAAACTCCAAATTGCTTGCCGAAGTTGTAAAACATCCAATTTCTATGGGCATTCCAAGCGGAGAAACAGGTAATTGTTTTACGATAATTGGATCATTTTGCGAAACTGTTTTCAAACTTTTTAAATAATGTTCAACATAAATTCTAAAAACACCAATATTGGTTAAGTTTTTACCATTAATATCTAAATCAGAATTTTCAATGTTTTGATTATAGATAGAGATTTCGTGACGTTTTTGTTGAATATAATGATGAATTAAAGTAATATTTTCGAAACGATTTAACATTTCTTCGTTACAAAACTGAAACGAATTTACATTAAACGAAACAGAACGTTTTATTTGACGTGTTCCAGTTGCCAACATCGCCATATGATTGGTTACCTGAGACGATACCAAATCTACAGTTGGAACCGTTGCAATAGATTTATCAAACTTCTCAATTTTTACTAAATTGATGTTAATTTCTTTTACTGTTCCTTCAATATCGCCTTTGGAAACGGTAATCCAATCGCCAACTTTTACAATTTTAGAATAGGAGATTTGCAAACCAGAAACAAATCCGAAAATTGCATCACGAAAAATCAATAAAACAGCTGCGGTTAAAGCTCCGAGAACGGTAATAATTGTGTTTTTATCAACCGTAAACAAAATCATTATTCCAGAAATAATCGCAAAAAACGTGATAATAAACTTCAACATTTGCCCAAAAGTTCGCACTCCAACTGTTGTATAACTATTTTCTTCGTTGTACACATCAATAATTGTATTGATAACTCGGAAAATAAGTTGCGTAAAAACGATTAATGAAATAAGTTGTGTAATGCGTTGAACAACATGAAAAATATTTCCTTCATTCTTGAACAAAATAACATTCATGCTTAATGCAAAACTGATTGGAATGAGATGAATAGCTGAAACAAAGACTTTGTTTTTGTACAAAAACTTCAACCAATCGTTTTCGGTGAAATTTTTCAGTTTTTTTAGAAGCGGAAGAATAATAGCTCTTAGCACAAAATCTAACACAAAAAGAATAGCTATCCAAGAGACAATTTCTAAGAAATTAAAAAGATTTTCAGACAAATCAATTTTGAAATATTGATTGAAAAAAAATTTTACACCATCAGAAAATTCTTCATAAAAAGATTTATCTTGCATAAGCTGTGAATTGAGTTTAAATAGATTTGTTTGTGCAAAGTTACAGTTTTAAAAATACTAAAATAATGGATAACGATAGTATACTAAATCTTATTAGTGGAATTTTATTGGTTGTTGGTTTGGTCGGAACTGTTTTGCCAGTTTTACCAGGAGCACCTTTGGCATTGGTCGGATTATTGGTTTTCAAATTCAGTGGTGATTGTAGTTACAATTGGGGAACGATAATTATTGCAGGACTTTTTGTGTTATTAGGTGCGCTTTTAGATTATTTATTACCAGCTTACATGACCAAAAAATTAGGTGGAACCAAATACGGAATTTGGGGATCTATTATCGGATTAATCATCGGATTATTTTTTCCACCAATTGGTTTTATTGTAGGTCCTTTTCTGGGAGCATTATTAGGCGAATTAATTTTTACTGCGGCTTCGCCAAAAGTTGCATTAAAATCTGCTTTCGGATCTTTTGTAGGATTTATTTTAACAACAGGTTACGACATTATTTTAACGTTAATATTTATCGGAATATTTGTATATCAATTGATGAATTAATCAGATTAAATGGTTGAAATTAGGTCAATAAAAAAAAATGACCTATATTTGCAAAGAATTTAAAGGAATAAATGGAGGAGGGCTGGTTATAGCTCTCTTTTTCGTTGTATATGGATTCAAGTAAAGTAAAACAGCTGATAGACGAAGCAATTGCGGAAAATCCGTCATTGTTTCTTATCGATTGGAAAATCACTCCAGATGATAAAATTGTAATTTTAGCAGATGGAGACGAAGGTCTTTCAGTCGAAGAAATTGTAAGAATAAGCCGACATGTAGAGCATAATCTTGATAGAGAAGAATGTGACTTTGCATTAGAGGTTTCCTCTCCTGGTGTAGGAAGTAACCTAACCATGCCACGTCAATTTGCCAAAAATGTAGGAAGAACTTTAGAAGCTACATTAAGCGACAAAGTGATGGAAGGCGAAATTGTAGAAGCCGATGAAGAAGGTGTTACAATTTTTTGGGAAGCACGCGAACCAAAACCTGTAGGAAAAGGAAAAATTACAGTAGAACACGAAGAAAAAATAAATTACGCTGACATTAAGAAAGCGATTATAAAAGTCACCTTTTAAAAAAATTAAAGTTTAATGGACAATCTTGCATTAATTGAATCTTTTGGAGATTTTAAAGACGATAAGAACATCGACCGTATTACGCTGATGGCAATCTTAGAAGAAACCCTGAAAAGTGTTTTGAAAAAGAAATATGGTACAGATGATAACTTTGATATTATTGTAAATCCTGATAAAGGAGACTTAGAGATTTGGCACAACCGTATCGTTGTAGAAGACGGTTTCTCAGAAGACGACGCAACAGATATCGAATTATCTGAAGCACGTAAAATTGAGCCAGATTTTGAAGTAGGTGAAGAAGTATCGGAAAAAATTCCGATCGAAGCATTAGGTCGTCGTGCGATTTTAACATTACGCCAAACATTGGTTTCTAAAGTAATGGAGCATGATAACTCTAATTTATACGAGAAATTTAAAGGTTTAATTGGAGAAGTAGTTTCGGGAGAAATCCACTATGTACGTCACAAACAAGTGATTATTATGGATGACGAACAAAACGAAATGATTTTACCAAAAGAAAATCAAATACCATCAGATTTTTTCAGAAAAGGAGATACATTACGTGCAGTTGTAGATGACGTAAAATTAAGAGGAGCAAAACCTCAAATTATTTTATCTAGAACATCACCAAAATTCTTAGAGAAATTATTTGAACAAGAAATTCCAGAAATTTTAGACGGATTAATTACAATCAAAAATGTAGTTCGTATCCCTGGAGATAAAGCAAAAGTTGCAGTAGAATCTTACGACGATCGTATCGATCCAGTAGGAGCTTGTGTCGGAATGAAAGGATCTCGTATCCATTCAATTGTACGCGAATTACGTAACGAGAATATCGACGTAATCAACTACACAAACAACATGAGTTTGTTTATTCAACGCGCTTTAAGCCCAGCTAAAATTTCGAATATCGAAATTAATGAAGAAGAAAACAAAGCCTTAGTTTACGTAAATGCAGACGAAGTTTCGAAAGCAATTGGTAAAGGAGGTTACAATGTTCGTTTAGCTTCTAAATTAGTTGGAATGGAAATTGATATTTTCAGAGAAGGAGCCCAAGACGAAGACGTAGAATTATCAGAATTCTCAGACGAAATCGATGCATGGGTAATCGAAGCATTTAGTGCTATCGGGTTAGATACTGCCAAAAGTATTTTAGAACAAGATGTTGATGATTTAATCAAACGTACGGATTTAGAAGAAGAGACGATCTTAGACGTTATCCGTGTGTTAAAAGAAGAGTTTGAAGATTAATTCATACTCAAGTCATAAACAATTCATACATTTGCAAACATTAAAATAAGAGATTAGCTTCATATGTCGGAAACAATAAGATTAAGTAAAGTATTAAAAGAATTAAATATATCAATAGATAGAGCTGTTGATTTTTTAGAAGGGAAGGGTACAACAGTAGAAAAAAATCCGAACTCTAAAATCGATGTGCCAACTTACGATATTTTAGTTAATGAGTTCCGATCTGATGCTAAACAAAAGCAAGCTTCCGGTGAAGTAGTCATTAACAAAATTTCAGATATCAAAGCCGCTGAGAAAAAAGAAGCAGAAGCAAAAGCTGCAACTGAAAAACCAGTAGAAAAGAAACCTGAAATCATTGAAACGACGAAAGTTGAATTGGAAGGACCAAAGACTGTTGGAAAAATAGACTTAGATGCTTTGAAACCTAAAGCCAAAGTAGAAAAAACTGCGGTAAAAGAAGAGGTGATGAAAGAAGAAATCAAGAAAGAGGAAGCTCCAAAAGCTGAACCTAAAACCGAATCAAAAGCTGAACCGAAAGGACCAAAAGTGATTAAGGTTATTGATCTTGATAAAATAAATAATACAGGTAAACCTAAAAAGCAAGATTCTCCAGCTCCTAAAAAAGAGCAAGCAGAACCTAAAAAGGCGGAAGCACCGAAGGCGGAAGTTAAAAAAGAGGTGAAGAAAGAAGAACCTAAAAAGGTGGAAGAGGTTAAAAAGCCTGAAATAAAAACGGAAGCGAAGCCTGAAGTGAAGAAAGAAGAAATTGAAGAAGTAGCAGCAGTTGAACCTCAAAAAATTGAAACTGTCTACACAAAATTAGATGGACCTAATTTTACAGGTGCAAAGATTGACTTATCTAAATTTGATAAGAAAAAAACTGACGATAAAAAAGGGAATCAAAAAGGTGCTAATAACGCTGCTGACAAGAAAAAGCGCAAACGTATCCAGAAAAACGTTAAACCAGAAGATGTAGCAAAAGCTGGAGAAAACGGAGGAAACAATAACAATCGTCAAGGTGGTAACAACAACCACGGAGGAGGAAATAATAATAACCGTCAAGGTGGTAATAACAACCACGGAGGAGGAAATAATAACAACCGTCAAGGAAGTCAAGGACAAGGAGGAAATCGCCCAGGAGGTCAAGGCGGAAATCGTCAAGGTGGACAAGGTGGTAATCGTCAAGGTGGTGGAAACTTTAGAGGTGGAAACAACCGTGGACCAAGAGTTCCTCAAGTAGAGCTTTCTGACGAAGATGTTAAAAAACAAATTAAAGACACTTTAGATAAACTTACTAATAAAGGAAAAGGATCTAAAGGGGCTAAACACAGAAGAGACAAACGTAAAGAACGTCGTGAGTTTGCTGAGCAAGAGCAAGAAGCAATGGACATGGACAAAACTTTACATGTAACAGAATTTGTAACGGTTAACGAATTAGCTTCGTTAATGGATGTTTCTGTTACAGAAGTTATCTCTGCATGTATGTCATTGGGAATCATGGTTACCATGAACCAACGTCTTGAAGCGGATACAATTCAATTAGTTGCAGATGATTTTGGATTCGAAGCAGTATTTGCTAATGCTGAAGAAGAAATCTCAACTGAAGAAGAAGAAATCGATAACGAAGAAGATTTAGTAACTCGTGCGCCAATCGTAACTGTAATGGGACACGTTGACCACGGTAAAACATCTTTATTAGATTATGTTCGTAAAGCAAACGTAATTGCTGGTGAGTCTGGAGGTATTACACAACATATTGGTGCGTACAACGTAACATTGCCAAGTGGTAAACGTGTAGCGTTCTTAGATACACCAGGTCACGAGGCCTTTACAGCGATGCGTGCTCGTGGTGCTCAGGTAACGGATATTGCAATTATTGTGATTGCGGCCGATGACCAAATCATGCCACAAACGCGTGAAGCAATTTCTCACGCTCAAGCAGCTGGAGTACCAATGGTATTCGCAATCAACAAAGTTGATAAACCAGCAGCTAATCCAGAAAAAGTAAAAGAGCAATTAGCTCAAATGAACTTATTAGTTGAAGACTGGGGTGGGACTTACCAATCTCAAGAAATCTCGGCTAAATCTGGTTTAGGAGTAGAAGATTTATTAGAAAAAGTATTATTAGAAGCTGAGGTATTAGACCTTAAAGCGAATCCAAAACGTAAAGCATCTGGTACAGTTGTAGAAGCTGCATTAGACAAAGGACGCGGATATGTTTCGACAATTATTGTACAAACAGGTACATTACACATCGGAGATTATGTATTAGCAGGATCTCACCATGGTAAAGTTCGTGCAATGTTAGATGAGCGTGGCAACAATATCAAAGTTGCTGGACCATCAACACCAGTTACAATATTAGGATTAGCAGGTGCGCCAACTGCAGGTGATAAGTTCAAAGTTTACGAAGACGAACGCGAAGCGAAACAAATTGCAACTCGTAGAGATCAATTACAACGTGAGCAAACTATTCGTACACAAAAACACATCACACTTGATGAGATTGGACGTCGTATCGCTTTAGGAGATTTCAAAGAGTTGAATATTATCTTGAAAGGGGACGTGGATGGTTCTGTAGAAGCATTAACAGACTCTTTACAAAAACTTTCAACAGAAGAAATTATTGTTAACATCTTACATAAAGGAGTTGGACAAATTACAGAATCTGACGTATTATTAGCTTCTGCTTCAGATGCGATTATTATCGGATTTAATGTTCGTCCTGGTGGATCTGCTCGTGATATTGCAGAAAAAGAAGAAGTTGAAATTAGAACTTACTCAATTATTTATGCTGCGATCGAAGAGATCAAAGAAGCGATGGAAGGAATGTTATCTCCAGAGTTGAAAGAGCAAGTAACAGGTAATATTGAGGTTCGTGAAACATTCAAAGTAACGAAAGTTGGTACTATTGCTGGATGTATGGTCTTAGACGGTAAAGTTTACAGAAACTCTAGTATTCGTATCATTCGTGACGGAGTTGTAATCCACGATGGTGAATTAGCTTCATTGAAACGTTTCAAAGATGACGTGAAAGAAGTTAGTAAAGGTTACGAATGTGGTCTTAACATCAAAAACTTCAACGATATTCAAGTAGGTGACATTATCGAAGCTTACGAAACTGTAGAGGTTAAAAAGAAATTGAAATAATCAATTCTCAACAAATATTTTAAAAGGAGCTCAATTTGAGCTCCTTTTTTTATGAAATTTTATTTAATAAAAATCAATACTCTACTTGTTATATAGAATTATATTCTGTTATTAATCTTATTTTTAGAATAGAATCTCTGTTTAACGTTAATTTAAAGTTTTCTTTTATTTTATTTAAAAACGACTTGTTTTATATTCTATAAAGTCTATAAATTTGCTAGACTTTTAAAATTGTAAATATGAACAAGAAATTATACTCACTCAAAAAAATATTTTTTCTAACTGCTCTTTTCGGCGGAACATTTTTATTCGCCCAAACTAAAGTCACAGGTACGGTTGAAGATATAAATGGACCAATCGATCAAGCAACGGTTAATGTAAAAGGAACAAATATTACGACGACAACAGATGCAGATGGTTTATATCAATTAACGTTAGAGCCTGGGAAGTATGAAATTATTGTTTCAAAAATAGGTGAGCCAACAACGACGCAAACGATTAATGTGCTTGATGAAAATGAAGTTTCTTTAGATTTCTTTTTACAATCAATCAATTCGGATACTGATCTTAGCGAAGTCGTTTTGATTGGTTCACGTGCAGTTGGACGTACACAATTAGATTCTTCAACACCAGTTGATGTGATAGATATTAAAGAGGTGACAAAAGAAGTAGGACAAGTTTCGTTGAATCAAATCTTAAATTATGTTGCGCCATCTTTTAGCTCGAATACGCAAGTTATTTCTGACGGAACAGATCATATAGATCCTGCTTCTTTGCGTGGTTTAGGACCAGATCAAGTACTGGTTTTGATTAACGGAAAGCGTCGTCATACAACATCATTGGTTAATATTAATGGTTCGTTTGGTAAAGGTTCTGTTGGTACAGATTTGAATGCGATTCCAACTTCTGCGATCAAAAGAATTGAAATTCTTCGAGATGGAGCTGCTGCCCAATATGGTTCTGATGCGATTGCAGGTGTGATTAATATTGTCTTAGAAGATTCGACAGATAAACTACGTGCGTCAATTTCGTATGGAGGAAATCTTTCGAAAAATGCAGAAGATAATTTTGATGGTGAAACTTTTCAAGCGAATGTAAATTATGGTGTAAAAGTGGGTGAAAAAGGAGGATTTGTAAATGTTGCAGGTTCTTACGACAAGCGTCAACCATTCAATCGCCAAAAAGAATTTACAGGAACAATTTTCTCAGATTATAATCGACCAGATTTATACCCAAATCCAACTGGAAAAGATATTACAGAGGAAGAATTAGCGCGTCGTGGAGAAACGCGTGCTGATTATGTTTCGCGCATTGGACAATCAAAAAATGAAGGAGGAGCGATTTTTATTAATTCACTTTTTCCAGTTTCAGATAAAACCGAAATTTATGCATTTGGAGGATTAAATTATCGTTTGGGTGAATCGGCGGCTTTTCGTCGTCAGCCTGCTCAGTTACATCAAACAGTAGCGTCAATTTATCCAAATGGATTTTTACCATTAATTCAAACTAATAATTACGATCGCTCTTTAGCAGCGGGAATTCGTAGTGAAATTAACGGTTGGAAAGTTGATTTTTCGAATACATACGGAAATAATACCATCGATTTTGGAGTCAAAAATACAGTTAACGCATCAATGAAAGAATCTTCGCCAACATCTTTTGAAGCTGGTGGATATCGTTTTACGCAGAATACAACCAACCTAGATTTTACGCGTTTTTTTGATGATGTTTTAGCTGGAATTAATGTCGCTTTTGGTGCAGAATTTCGTTATGAAAATTATCAAATAGTAGGAGGTGAAGAATCATCTTATGCGAATTATGGTAAAGTTCGTCAAATTGGTGTAGACGGAAATGGAAAGCCAATTTATGTACAAGATTTTAATGGAAATATCAATACTTTATTTGCTGCAAATGGTACTGCTTTAGCAGGCGGAGCGCAAGCTTTTCCTGGATTTTTACCAGCGAACGAAGTCAATGCAAATCGTCATTCTGTTGCGGCGTATTTAGATACTGAATTTAATTTTACGAAAGATTTCTTGGTAGCTGCTGCGTTACGTTACGAAGATTATTCAGATTTTGGATCAACATTAAATGGAAAAATTTCGACTCGATACAAATTAGGAAACTATGTGTTGAGAGCGGCTGCAAGTACAGGATTTAGAGCACCATCTTTACATCAATTATATTTTAGCGCAACTTCAAGTTTATTCTTAGATGGAGCAATTTCTAATTCAGGAACTTTTACAAACGATAGTCGTGCTGCAAAATTATTAGGAATTCCACAATTGAACGAAGAAAAATCGAAATCAGTTTCGGCTGGAGCAACGGCAAATTGGGGAAAATTCAAATTGAGTGTTGATGGATATTTCATCAGAATTGATGACCGAATCATTTACACAGGATCTTTCACAGGAAGCAATGCAGCAAATGCATCAGCTCAAGACAAAGAGATTTACGAATTATTGCAACAAGCAAATGCAACTTCGGCTCGTTTCTTCGCAAATGCAATTGATACTGAAACCAAAGGAATAGATGTTGTTTTGACGTATCAAGATCGTTTAGGCGCAGGAAAATTACGTGGAGATTTATCGGCGACTTTTAGTAAAACAAATGTTGTGGGCGACGTTCATGCTTCGGATTTATTAAAAGGAAAAGAGTCTACTTATTTTGATCGTTCGAGTCGTATTTATTTAGAATCAGCTATTCCTCGTACAAAAATCAATTTATCACTGAATTATTCATTGGATAAATGGAATGTTTACTTAAGAAATGTGTATTTCGGAGAGGTTGATGCGGCGACAAATACGGTGGCAGATTCGCAAACTTTTAGCGGAAAAGTTGTAACAGATTTGAGTTTCGGCTATGCTTTCAACAAAAATATTTCGTTAACAATCGGTGCAAATAATTTATTTGATATTTATCCTGATGAAACGAAAATTGGAGGAAATAGAGGAGCAGGATATTTTGTGTATTCACGTACTGGACAACAATTCGGAACTGGAGGACGCTTTGCTTTCGCTCGTTTATCATTAAGTTTATAATTTAAATAGTTTATATGTTTTACCAAATCTTTGTCTTAATTGATGAAGGTTTGGTATTTTTGTTTAAATCGATTTTATGAAAAAAATATCATTTATTATAGTTTCTTTCTTCGCGATTATTCAGCTGAATGCGCAAGAATCTTACAAAAATGGAGTTGTTGTAACGGCTCATCCCGAAGCTTCAAAAGTTGGAGTTGAAATTCTGAAAAAAGGTGGAAATGCGATTGACGCTTCAATTGCAGTTCAGTTTGCGTTGGCGGTTGTTTATCCAAATGCAGGAAATATTGGTGGCGGTGGATTTTTGGTTTATCGTGATGCAAAAGGAAAGACTGATGCGTTAGATTATCGTGAAAAAGCACCTTTGAAAGCGAGTGAAGATATGTATTGGGACAAAAACGGCAATGCAATTACTGATCTTAGTTTGTATGGACAATTTGCTGCAGGTGTTCCCGGAACTGTCGACGGAATGGTAAAAGCGCATGAAAAGTATGGTAAATTAAATTGGAAAGAATTAGTTCAGCCAGCTATTAATTTAGCTCAAAAAGGATTTAAAATAACAAAGCAACAAGCGAGCGAACTGACAAATAAGCATAATGATTTTGTAAAATATAATTCAAAAACGAATGCTTTAACGTCTAAATCATCTTGGAAAGAAGGTGATTTACTAATTCAAAAAGATTTAGCTAATACGTTAAAATTAATTCAGCAAAAAGGTCGAGCTGGTTTTTATGAAGGAAAAACAGCCGATTTAATTGTAAAAGAAATGAAACGTGGGAATGGAATTATTTCGCACGAAGATTTAAAAGAATATCAATCGGTTTGGAGAACGCCAGTTTCTGGAAATTATAAAGGTCTTAAAGTGATTTCGATGCCGCCGCCTTCAAGTGGAGGAATTGCGTTGGTTTCGTTATTTCAATCAATCGAAGATTATCCAATTAATAAATGGGGATTTCAGGCAGATTCTACAATTCAAGTGATGGTAGAAGCAGAGCGTCGCGTTTATGCAGATCGCGCAGAGCATTTAGGTGATCCAGATTTTATAAAAGTTCCGCAAAAACAATTATTAGATAAAAGTTATAATGTGAATCGAATGAAAGATTTTTCGTTTGATAAAGCAACATCAAGTTCAGCAATCAAAGCGGGTGAAATAATCGGTAAAGAATCGATGGAAACGACGCATTATGTGATTGTTGATAAAGATGGAAATGCGGCTTCTGTAACCACAACGTTGAATAATTCGTACGGATCTTTGGTTGTTGTAGAAGGTGCAGGTTTTTTGTTGAATGATGAAATGGATGATTTTTCTGTAAAACCAGGTACACCAAATTTGTATGGTTTGGTTGGAGGAAAAGCCAATGCGATAGAGCCTTCGAAAAGAATGTTAAGTTCGATGACGCCTTCGATTTTAGAGAAAGATGGTAAATTGTTTATGGTTGTGGGAACACCAGGTGGTTCTACAATTATTACGTCTGTTTTTCAAGCAATTTTGAATGTTGTTGATTTCGGAATGACGATGCAAGAAGCTGTTGCAGCACCAAGATTTCATCATCAATGGTTACCAGATCAAATCGATTACGAACCAAATGCAATTTCAGAAAACGTTCGTGAATCGTTAAAACAAAAAGGCTATACGTTGAAAGAGCGTAAACCTTATGGACGTGTAGAAGGAATTTTGGTCAACAAAGACGGAACATATCAAGCTGGTGCAGATCCACGCGGAGACGACAAAGCAGTGGGATATTAATCGAATGAATTATAAAATTGTAAATAATTGTTTGTTTTGTATTTTGCAGATTATCAATATTTTAAGTTTTATTTATTCGGAAAATAGATTTGAAATTCACGAATATTAGTATAGCTGTATTGTGATTTTTTTTAATATTTGTTTTCATTTGATAAAAATTACAAAACATGAGAAGAAATTTTATTCTTGAAAAATTTATTGCTTTACTCTTTATATCTTCTAGTTTATATGCGCAAAAGATGGAACTTAGAGCAATGGATATTCCTAGGTCAGGAATTCGAGGCATAGCTAACAATGGTAATGCCGTTATGATTGGATACACTTATAATTATGAAACAAATTCATTTGTTAAAATAGATAATGGTATCATCAGTTATGCGAATATGAATGAAAAGGGAGATATCGTTGGAACAAGTAAAATTAATGATTTAGTTCATCCTGTATATAAATTAGCTGGAACAACTGAATGGGTTTCAACAGGAGTTTTTCCTAATTTAGTTAAAGATGATGCAGTTACTGTATATTCTATAAGTAGTAATGGACGCTATATTGTAGGACAGATGAAATCCGTACCTTTTATCTATGATATTCAAACAAAAGAATTAAAAAATATAATTCCTAATGGATACAAATACGGAGCTGGTTATAGTGTAAATAATGAAGGGACAACTGTTGGTTGGATTGATGCTGATCTTAATGGAACTTTTAGAGAGTTAGCAGTTATAAAAAAAGATGGTCAGTTAGAAAAACTACTAACAGATTATGCTATTCCTATAAATAATCATATTTGGCATGTAGACGATAATGGTATTGCAGTGGGAGAGGTAGGTTTAAAACCATTTATGTATAATTTAAATACAAACGAATATAAAATATTTGATTTACCAGCAGGTTATAGAACAGGAACTTTTATAAGTTCTTCAAATGGAATTTTGGTAGGATATGTTCAAAATATGGTTTCTGATCGTGATGCTATTATTTATCATTCTTCTCTAGGAGATCAGCCAAAATTAATCAAGGATCTATTAATAGAGCAAGGGATAGAAGTCACAATTCCAGGAGGAAAATTAGGAACAGCAAGTGTCGTTTCTGAAAATGGGGATTTTATTGGAGGAAATGAAATTGGAAATGGAAATCTTGTTCCTGGTTGGATAGTGAAATTGAATGGTTATTTCGATACAAAGGAATGTAATATAACTGTTCCATCTGATATTGAAGTTCAATCAAAATTAGGAGAAACTTCTGTTGCGGTGAATTATGAAGTTACTTCTGATTGTCCAGATTATAAATTAGTTTTAGTGAATGGTTTAGAGTCAGGAGCTAAATTTCCTATGGGAATTACAACGGTTGCTTACAATTTAGTTGATGCTGAAGGTAAAGTAATTAATTCAGCATCATTCAAAGTCTATGTAAAAGATTCTTATTGTACACCTAGATTTACAGCGATTGTAGAACCTATTACAAAAGTAAAAATTGGTACGATTGATAATACTACAACCAATTATGTAACAGCAAATGAGAACGAATATTTTTTAGATCAATCGACAGATTTAAAACAAGGAGGTACATACGATATTACAGTAGCAGGAAATACAAATGGAATAACAGAAACTAGTGAGTTTGTTGTTTACTTTGACTTAAATCAAGATGGAATATTCAATCCAGATACTGAAGGATATTATGTTGGTGCAATTACAGGTTCTACAGGAGCAGATGGTAAAACTGTTACAAAATCAGTAACTCTTCCTGAGAATGCTAAATTAGGTAAAACGCGTATGCGTATTATGAAGACATATAGATTGGTACCAGATAACCCTTGCTCTACTACTTATGCTTATGGACAAAGTGAAGATTACTCGGTTAATTTTATAGAAAATTTAGGGATGTCTGATATAAATTCAAAAGATCTTAAAATCTATCCAAATCCAGTTAAAAATATTTTATCAATCGATTCTAAATCAATGGTAAAAAATGTAAGAATTATTAATATGGCTGGGCAAGAAGTTTACAATAAACAATTAAATAAAATGAATCCTCAGGTTAATGTTTCTCATTTACCAAAAGGAGTTTATATAATAAATATTGAGACTACTGAAGGAATTGTTACACAAAAAATCATCAAAGATTAAATAAATCTTTGACGAATTAACACTAATAATGAAAAAAGGCTATTCTAATCGAATAGCCTTTTGTTTTTTTATGATAAAACGTCTCTAATTTCTGGATTTTTATCAAACTGTGCCTTTGCGAAAGGACATAAAGGAATTACTTTGATATTATCTTTTCTCACCCAATCTACTAAGGCTAATAAAGCTTTTTTACCAACACCTTGTCCACCATATGCTTCGTCAACCTCTGTATGATCGATAATAATTTTATCATTACCAGCCCAAACGTAAGCCATTTCTCCAGCTTTTTTATCGCCATCTAAAACGACAAAAGCACCATTTTTCTTATCATCAATTTGTTTAATTTCCATGAGTTTTATTTTTTAAGTTGTTTATTAATCTTCTAAAGTACCAAATTTTCCGTTATTAAAATCCTCAAAAGCTTCGCGAATTTGCTCTTGTGTATTCATCACAAAAGGACCATAAGAAGCTATTGGCTCATTAAGAGGTTCTCCACTCAAAATTAATACCACACTATTTTCTGTTGCTTCAATTGAGAAATCTTCGCCTTCATTTGTAAACAATAATAAGTGATCAGTTGGAACAATTTCTTGGTTGTTCACTTTTACTTCTCCATCAATAACTAATAAAACGGTATTGTAATTTGCAGGAAAACTAAAATTAGCTTTTCCGCCTTCATTCAATTTTGCATTCAGCATATTAACAGGAGAAAATGTTGATGCAGCACCTTTTGTTTGGTTATATTCACCAGCAATAACTTCGATAAAACCATTTTCAACTTCTACAGTTGGAATATCTTTATGTTCAATTGCTTGATATTTTGGTGCGCTCATTTTGTCTTTTGCAGGAAGATTTACCCACAATTGAACCATTTGAAAAATTCCACCTTGTTTATAAAATTCTTCTGCATGATATTCTTTGTGTAAAACACCAGAAGCTGCTGTCATCCATTGTACATCTCCTTGATGAATTGTTCCTCCTCCTCCAGAACTATCATGATGAGAAACGCTTCCTTCATAAGCAATAGTTACAGTTTCGAAACCACGGTGTGGATGCACGCCAACACCTTTTGGTTTGTCTGTTGCTGGAAAATGAAATTTTGAATTGTAATCTAACATAATAAATGGATCCGTTCTTCTCATATCTAAATTATATCCACTTGGAATGAAGTTATGAACTCTAAAACCGTCTCCTACAAAATGTGGCTCTCTTGGCGCAATTACTGCTTCTATATTTTTTGTATTCATAATGATTTTTTTCTATGTTTTTATTTTTGTTATACAAATTTACGAAGCTAAATAGTTGATTATATTGATGTAGGTTAAGAAGTGATTTACTTGATTATGAATGATTTTAGATATAAGTAAAGTCATCCTGAACTCGTTTCAGGATCGCATTAAGTTATTAAAACTATAAAAGCATCTCAATTGAGATGCTTTTATAGTTTGAAGTTAATCATTATAATAAATCTTCATCAATGATATTTGGTAAAGTAACTTTTAATAATGGTTCTTCTTCCATTGCGCGTTTTATCGCAAAAATAGCTTCTTCGTTTCTTGCCCAAGAGCGACGAGCAATTCCATTGTTCACATCCCAATGCAACATTGATTTTAAACGTTGTTCAGCATCTGAAGAACCGTCTAGCAACATTCCGAAACCTCCATTGATTACTTCTCCCCAACCAACGCCTCCGCCGTTGTGAATAGAAACCCAAGTTGCACCACGGAAACTGTCGCCAATGACATTGTGAATCGCCATATCAGCTGTGAATTTTGAGCCATCATAAATATTAGATGTTTCACGGAAAGGAGAATCTGTTCCAGAAACATCATGATGATCACGTCCTAAAACAACTGCTCCGATTTCACCTTTCGCAATAGCATCGTTGAAAGCTTTCGCAATTTTAATTCTTCCTTCAGCATCAGCATATAAAATACGTGCTTGAGATCCAACAACCAATTTGTTTTCTTGTGCTCCTTTTATCCACGTAATATTATCTTGCATTTGTTGCTGAATTTCCTTCGGAGAATGTTGCATGATTTCTTCTAAAACTTGACAAGCAATTTCATCTGTTTTTTGTAAATCTTCTGGTTTTCCAGATGTACAAACCCAACGGAAAGGTCCAAATCCAAAATCGAAACACATTGGCCCCATAATGTCTTGCACGTACGAAGGATATTTAAAATCGATATTATTTTCTGCCATTACATCAGCACCAGCACGAGAAGCTTCTAACAAAAAGGCATTTCCATAATCGAAGAAATACGTTCCTTTTGCGGTATGTTTATTCACCGAATCTGCATGACGACGCAACGATTCTTGTACTTTCTCTTTGAATAATTCAGGATTATTTGCCATCATTTCATTGGCTTCATCAAATGATAATCCAACAGGATAATATCCGCCCGCCCAAGGATTATGCAAAGATGTTTGATCTGAACCTAAATCAATGTATAGATTTTCTTGGTCAAATTTTTCCCAAACATCCACCACATTTCCGTCATAAGCAATCGAAACAACTTCTTTATTTTCTTTGGCTTCGCGCACACGAGCAACTAATTCATCCAAATCAGTAATCACTTCGTCCACCCAACCTTGTTCATGACGTTTGTATGTCGCAGCAGGGTTTACTTCGGCAGTTACAGAAACAACACCTGCGATATTTCCCGCTTTCGGTTGAGCACCTGACATTCCACCAAGTCCTGCCGTTACAAATAATTTACCAGCCGTACCTTCATTATCGATTTTGCGACAACCATTCAAAACGGTAATCGTTGTTCCATGAACAATTCCTTGCGGACCAATGTACATATAACTTCCTGCGGTCATTTGCCCGTATTGAGAAACGCCTAGTGCATTCATCTTTTCCCAATCATCCGGTTTCGAATAATTCGGGATTACCATTCCATTTGTAACGACAACTCGCGGTGCATTTTTGTGTGAAGGAAATAATCCCATCGGATGTCCAGAATACATCACCAAGGTTTGCTCTTCTGTCATTTCAGACAAATATTTCATTGTTAATAGATATTGCGCCCAGTTTTGGAAAACAGCACCGTTTCCTCCATAAGTAATCAATTCTTCTGGATGTTGCGCAACAGCGTGATCCAAGTTATTTTGAATCATTAATTGAATGGCTTTTGCTTGTTCCGAATTTCCTGGATAATCTGTAATTGGACGAGCAAAAATTTTGTAATCAGGCATCAAACGATACATGTAGATTCGTCCGAAATCTTCTAATTCTTGTTTAAATTCTGGAATTAATTCTGCATGATCTTTTGGTTCGAAATAACGTAACGCATTTTTTAATGTTAATTTTTTTTCGTCTTCCGATAATATTTCTTTACGCTTTGGTGCGTGACTTACGTTTGGATTTCTGTCTTTTTTTTGAGGTAAAACAGAAGGAATACCTTGTTTTATTTGTTCTTGAAAAGTCATTTTTTTGTGTTTTTATGTTTTGCGTTAAACGTTATAAGTTTTACGATTTATTGTTGTTATTCTGAGCTTGTTGAGGAATCTCGTTCAAATTACATTTTTTTTCTTCAAATCTTTATCAATAAAAAATAATAGAATAAATCCGATGAAATAACATAGTAAATCGATCCACGAAAAAGATGTTCCGATAATTATTCGAGCTGCTTTGTTATGTCCTAAGCCAATCATTTCTACAAAATTGAAATATTGTAAAATTTCTACTACAAAAGAAAAAAACAATGTAAAAATTGCAATGTTAATCGTTTTTGTGTTGATAAATGCTTTGATAAAATAGTAAATGAAAATCACGACTAAAATATCACCAACAAAAGGACGAATGATTTTGTCTTTGATGTACAACGCAATAATTACTTCAATCAAAAAGATAATAATTGCTATGATGAATGATTTTTTATCGAATTTGAACATTAGATTTTTAATTAATAATTTTAAAATAATCAATAAAAAATAAAGTTAAACTTCCAATAAATAATATGAAACCAACGAGATATAATATAAAATTACTAAAGTTTGTTGGTTGAATTATTTTTAATTTGATTAAACTAAGAATAATTAAAATACTTAATATTAAACTGAAAATAATCAATAAAACTATGATTAGTAAAATATTATTTTTTTCATAAATTGAGTTTACAGAAAATAAAAGAGCAATAGATAAAAAAGTAGAAATCATTAAAAAAAGTACTGCTTTGTCTTTTTTAGAATTATCACTTTTATAACTTGTAACACTGAAAAAATCTAATATAGCTTGTAAAATATCCATTCTTTTTATTTCTAATTTTTAAAAGATTCCTCCATTCGTCGGAATGACATTTACTTGACTGTCGTTGTTGTTATTGTCACTCTGAGCATTCTAAGATAAAA